>NZ_JBHVFE010000424.1:0-7938 GCF_042801945.1 Kitasatospora sp. NPDC057542 | reverse complement strand
GGCGAGTGCGGGGCCTCCCCCCGCGCCGCCACGGCCGCCGGAGCGCCGGCGGGCCCGACCACAAGGACACATCGATGAGTCCCACCGAGACTGCCGAACCGCTGATCGTTCCCCCCGACTGGTTCGCAGCCGTGGGCACGGAGATCGCCGTGGTGCTGGAGGACCTGCGCCGCGACCACCCGGGCCTGGCGGACGCGGCCGCCGGCCTGCTGGCAGCGGACGGCGGCAGCCGAAGTCCCTTCCGCCTCCTGGGCATGGCCGTTCTCGGAACGCTCACCGGCGAGCCCCGGCCGGCAGCCACGGTGTGTGCGGTCTCCCGGCTGTGGTGGGCGGGGGCCGAAGCCCTCGACGACCTCGCCGACGGACAGGGCCCGGCCGCACCTCGGGGCAGGTCCGAACTGGCGCGCACCACCCTGGCAGCCGTGGCCTGCGGGAGCACACTCCCCCAGTGGGTGATCGACCGGCACTCCACAGCCCCGGACATCCGCCTCGCCTGGGAGCAGGAACTGGTCCGCACCGCGCTGGACGCGCTGGAGGGCCAGTTGGCCGACATCGCCGAGCCGGCGGACGACGCCGTCACGTGGCGGTCCGTCATGGCCTGCTACCGGGGCAAGAGCGGCGCCGCCTACGGCCGCGACGCGGCGATGGCGGCCAGGCTCGCCACGGACCGGCCC
Source organism: Kitasatospora sp. NPDC057542 (assembly GCF_042801945.1). Lineage (NCBI taxonomy): Bacteria > Bacillati > Actinomycetota > Actinomycetes > Kitasatosporales > Streptomycetaceae > Kitasatospora > Kitasatospora sp. NPDC057542. Next base: position 7,264 of record NZ_JBHVFE010000424.1, on the reverse strand, counting down.
GAAACCGTGCGGTCCTGGCGGACCTTCGGCGAGCTCTTCGGCGTCCTGCGACAGCTCGGCAACGACGGAGTTCCCAGCCCGGCACAGGAGTTCGAGGATCTGGCCAACGGCACCCGCACCCTCCTACTGGCCCACGCGCTCGAAGTCGCCGCACCCGCGCACCGAAAGCACCTGCTGCGCCTGCGTGCCCGGGTCGGCACCGATCCGGGCGCCCGCGCGGAACTGCGAGCCGCCCTGCGGGACCCGTCCGTCCTCGACGGCTACGGGCGTCGGGTCGAGTCGCTGCGGCAGCACTGCTGCGCGGTGCTCGACCGACTCGCTCCGGACGGCACGTACCGGGAGCTGCTGCACGGCATGATCCACACTTCTGCCAAAGCGGTGCCGAACGGAGTTTCCGCGTGAACGAATTGATCGACCGTCCGGAGCTGCTGCGGTCGATGGCCGCACGGTCCGCCGGGGCCGCTCCCTTCGCATCGGGACTGCTGGCCAGACTCGCCGACGACGTCGAGCACGGCGGGCCGGTGACCCGCCTGATCGGGCAGCACCCACAGGCCGGCGCACCCCTGTTCACCATCCGGGCCATGGCCGGGGTCCAGGGCCTGCTGACCGCCGGGCGGCTTCCCCGGCTGACCGCGCACCTGGCCGAGTCGAGTGCGACGGACGGACTCGAACCGCGCGGCACCGACCGGTCGTGGGAGCTCTTCGTCACGGCGATCGCCGACCACCCCGCCGAGATCGCCACCGCGCTGGACAACCCGGTGCAGCAGCACGAGCCCGTCCGTGCCGCAACGCTGCTGCACGGCCTCGCACTGCTGCGGGCCCCGCGGATCCGACTGCTCGAACTCGGCGCCTGCGCCGGGCTCAACCTGCTGATCGACCACTACCGGTGGTTCGGGCCCGGCTGGGAGTGGGGCGACCCCACCTCACCGGTCCGGTTGCCCGCCCACGGCCCGGATCCCGGCAGCATCGCCATCGTGGCGCGCGCCGGCTGCGACCTGCACCCCCGCGACCCCGCCGATCCGGCCGACGCGCAGACCGTACGGAGCTACCTGCCCTTCGAACACACCTTCCTGCGAGCCGCCCTCGACGACGCGCTTGACCTCGCCGCCCGCACCCCGGTCCGGGTGGAACAGGCGGACGCGGTCGGGTGGCTGCGGCGCGAGCTGGCCACGCCGGCCGATCCGTCGGTGCGCACCGTGGTCTGGCACAGCCTGTTCTGGGGATTCCTCGAACCCGGCCAACAGGACGCCCTGGAACAGATCATGACCGACGCCGCCGCCACCCTGCCGCTCACCCGCATCGCCTTCGAACCCCACGACTGGACGATGCCACCACGGCTCCAGCTGATCCAGTACTCCTGAGCTCGGAGCGCTCCCGACACGCCGCCGACCCAGCGGCTCGTTCTCTACGTGAGGAATCCCGGCATGCTGCTCGGCGAGGCATATCAGTACCTGGCGTCACCCGCCGGCCGCCAAGACCCCTATCCCGCGTACGCCGCTCTCCACGCCCACGGGCCCGTGGTGCGCCTGCGACCGGACTTCTACGCGGCCACCGGCTACAACGCCATCAACGCACTGCTGCGGGACCCGCGCCTGGAGGTCCGGGGCCGGCCGGACGGCGCCGCCTCACACCTCATCGCGAACTCCATGATGAAGGCCAACGGACCCGACCACGCCCGCGTCCGGCGGCTCGCCGCGGACGCCTTCTCACCCCGCAGGACCGACCGGCTGCAGGAGGTCGTCACCACAGAGGCGACCGCCCTCGCCGACCACGTGGCCCAACTCGGCCGCAACGGCGAAGCCGTCGACCTCATGGCCGAGTTCGCCTACCCGCTGACGATCCGGATCATCGGCACACTGCTCGGCGTCCCGGCCGGCGAGCACCAGTGGCTGCGCGAGCGGGCGCAGGAGACGACCGCCGTCCTCGAACCGTTCCGGCCCGCCGGCCCGACCACCACGGCCGACCGCGCGGCCCTCGAACTGGAAGATTACGTCACCAAGCTGACCCGGCTCCGACGCACCGAACCCCGCGAGGACCTGATCACCACGCTGGTGCTGGCACACGACCGCGACAACGACGAACTGTCCACCCGCGAACTCGTCGTGAACCTCGTGTTCCTGCTGCTGGCGGGCTTCGAGACCTCCACCAACCTCCTCGGCAACGGCCTGGGCGCCCTGCTGGACCACCCCGACCTCGCCGCCCGGCTGCGGACGGACCCGGACCTGGCCGACCGGTACGTCGAAGAGATCTCGCGCTTCGACGCGCCCCTGCAACTCACCAGCCGGTGGGCACCCGAGACGATCGAGATCGACGGCATCGGCACGATCGAGAAGGGCAGCCACATTCTCCTGTTCCTCGGGGCGGGGAACCACGATCCGGCACACTTCGCCGTCCCGAACCGGTTCGATCCGTTCCGGGACTCCCCGCAGTCACTCTCCTTCGGCGCCGGCGCACACTACTGCCTCGGCTCGGCACTGGCCCGCACGGAGGCGCGACTGGCACTCCCGCTGCTACTGAAGCGCCTGCCCGGCATGCAGCGCACCGGCACGGCAGTGCGCCGCGACCGCCTCACCTTCCGCGGCTACGCCAGCCTTCCGGTTTCCTTCCAGAACTGACAGGCCGCCCACCACCCCATCCGTACTGTTCGTCCGCGTCCACAACGCCGACCGGTCCCGGATGGTCGCCGCCTTCCTCACCCGCCTCGGCGCGGCCGGGTCCAGGCCCTCTCCGCCGGATCCGTCCCGGCCGACACCGTGAACCCCACGGTGGTCGAAGCGGTGCGCGAGGTCGGCGTCGGCATCTCCGCCGAGACTCCGACCGCGACGTGACGGAAGGGCGCCGGTGACGATCGGCCGACGCCGGCGAGCCGCGGGGCCACCGGGTGCCGTGCTGGCGTCCCTGGCCGGCTATCCGCTTCCGCCCGGTTCGAAGCGCCCCGGGAACGCCCGGCAGGGTCTGCGTGGGCCGGCCGGGATCCGTGTCGAGGAGGTCGCGGTGCGCGCGGCCGCGTGGATGCTGAGGTCGCAGACGCCGAGCTTGCCGATGCGGGCAACGGGTCCCTGGATGACGAGGGCGGCTGGACGGCGAACCGGCGGCGGGCGGAGGAGCGGGAAGTCGACCCGGCCGGCTTCCCACTTCTCCGGCGTTTCCGGGGACCGGAGTTGACCACTGCTTGACCTTTTGGGGCCGCCAGCGCGCCCTCCTCCAGTGATCACCACACAGCGCTACTACCGATTACGGGACAGAGCCCAATTCCTGATCGACCCCCGACTACGCTCCGAACAGCGTCAGGCCCTCGCTGCTGGTGTCCGGAACGACGGGCCGGAACTGCGTGGGGACGGTGTCATGGCGGCCGGGCCCCGCGGCAGCGGCCACCGGCGGGGCTGTCTCGGCCAGCCAGGTGCGGAATCGGTCGACGGCTTCGCGGTAGGGGACTTGCGCCAGGACGCGGTGCTCCCCGCTGGGACAGTAGTCCACACTCAGGGTGATCATGCAGGAGCGGGGCGCGTTGTGACTGCCCGTCCAGGAGGCGCGCAGTTCACCGCAAGGCTTGCGCCCGCGGGAGCTGCGAGGGGCGCGGTGGGTCGGGCGCAGCGGTTCGCCGACCAGGAGTGCGGTCAGTGCCGCCAGGTGTGGCAATGGCAGCGTGGTGCGGGCGCGGCAGCCGGGGCAGCGGTGCCAGTGCCGCAGCCAGTCCTCGGCGTGGGTGTGGAAGAGGGACGTGTAGCGGCTGGTGACGTATACGTCGTTGTCGTAGAGGTAGTTCGGCCGTTCCCGCGTGTTGCAGGACTGGCAGACGGGTGCGCGGACGTAGCCGTGCTCGTGGCAGTGGTCGACCGCGAAGGCAGGTGCCTGTCGGCAGACGGCGCACCTCCAGCCGGACACCTCCAGCTTGGCGCGCTTCTTGCTGAACACCGAGTAGACGTGGCCTTCCAGCTCTCCGTTGTACGGGCGCAGCGCGGTTGTGCGGCAGTCGGGGCAGATCGTCTGCCAGCTGCTGCCGGCCGGGACCCGCCACTGCTCGGGCTGATCCGCCACGGAGCCGCACCTCTGACAGGTCCGCGCGGCCAGCAACCACCGCTGCTCGGCGTGCTCGGCCACGTCCAGCACCTTCACCAGCGTGCGAGGTAGCCACCACGTGTCCCCTGCCCCCGCTCCGGTCCGCTCCCTCAGAGACCGGCGCCAGTCGATCCCCGCCAGATGCGGCAGATGGTCGCTGTCGCGCAGCAAGCGCCCAGGGGTGGCATCGACGCGGGATCGGGCCCATTCCTGGCCCAGGCGCTGACGCCACCGCAGTGCCGGCCCGTCCCCCTGCCCCGCTTTCAGTGACCCGCGGAAAGGAGCGACACGGACCAGGCCGACCCCGCTCACCTTGACCGCACGCAGCTCCTCGGCCGCCCGGCGTACATCGGCCTCTTGAACGTGCCACCGGCCGCCGGCTCCCTTCACCGTCGGCACCGCACGCGCGCCAAGCAGCACGTACCCCACCCGCGGATCGGCAGGGAAGCCGGTGAACGCTTGCCCAGTGGCCGGGAACACACTGTCGGCCATCAACTCGGCCCACAGGGCATCGGCGACGGCCAGGGGCACAAGGTGGCCCGTGCGGCGCGGAGTGGCGCGGTGCGGCATGCCCGGCACGCTATCAGGCACCACGGACACGAAAGTCCGACACTGGTAGTGCTTGCGGCTCTACGGGCTCGTGAGGTAGCGCGCAATCTCGCGGCCAGCGCCCGCCCAGGCCGGCTCGCCGGCTGGGCGACCCGACCGAGAAAGGCAGCGGCAAGCAGCTCTGGAGCACTACGCGTTCCAGGCCGAGGTCAGCCAGGTCAGGTCCGCTTCGGCCTGGCCGCGGGCGCTCTGCTCACGGATGAACAGCTGCTCGGTCTTGGTCAGCACGAGGGTGTACGGGCGTCCCTGCCGCCTGGTCTGGTGGTGTACCGGGAGCCCGGCCGAGTCGATTTTGGTGTGCACGTGCCGGCGTCCGTCCTTCGCCAGCGGCCATTCAAGGACTTGTCGTGAGCGGGAACCAAGGAACGTCTCCAGGGTGGCGCACAGTTCGCAGCCGCAACCGGTCCAGGCGATCGACCAGTCGTCCGCGGCACGCGGCTGTCGTGCGGCGATCGCGCGGAGCCGGTCCGCGCAGTCGCGCGCGAGCGTGTCGAGCCCCGCCGTGCGCCTGGCGTCCGTCGGCAGTGCCTGCGCCGAACGGCGCAGCATCGGCATCGGCCCGTCGAACGGGCTGTCATTGTGGCAAGACCTTGACCGAAAGCCACTGGCTCTCATCAAGTCGACTATCCGACAGAGGAGTTGACGCACTCTGCCAGCCCGTCCACGCCGCGGACCGCACCGGCGTAGACGACTCCGGCGCGGGCGCGCAGGCGGCGGAGCATCCGGGCGTCCTGGAAGCCGGCCGCGCGGGCGGCGGCCTCCGTGGTGGCGCCGTGCGCGATGAGGTGCTCTGCCCGCTCGACGCGCAGTTCCTGCTGGTAGCGCAGCGGGGTGAGTCCGGTGGCCTCGGTGAAGTGGCGGGTGAGGGTGCGCTCGCTGACGCCCGACGCGCTGGCGAGGTCGGCGAGGCTGAGCCGGGCGGTGAAGCGGGCGTCGATCAGGTCCTGCACCCGGTGGACGGCGTCGACCAAGTGGGCGCGGTGCCGAAGCATCACGCTGACCTGCCGCTCGTCGCCGTTGCGGCGCGCGTAGACGACCATCTCCCGCGCGATCCGGGCGGCCGCTGCCGGCCCGTGCCGGACAGCGACCAGATGCAGGGCCAGGTCGATGCCGCTCGCGATGCCGGCCGAGGTCACCACCCGGTCGTCCACCACGTACAGCACGTCGCGCACGACCACCGTCCTCGGGTAGCGGCGAGCCAGTTCGTCCTGGAGGTCGTGGTGCGTGGTGCAGCGGCGCCCGTCCAGCAACCCCGCCCGGCCGAGCGCGTCCGCGCCCGCACAGACGCTGGCGACCGTACCGCCGGCCGTGTGGTGGACGGCCAGCCGCTCCAGCGTCGCCGGGGAGAGGTCCCCGTGCGCCCGCAGCGTCGACGCCCGCCAACCGGGGACCACGATCAGGTCGTCCGGCGTGAGCCGCGGCCACTCGACGGAAGCCCGCAGCGTGAGCCCCTGCGCCGTGGGGACGTCCTCCTGCTCGGCCACGTAGCCGACCGCGTAGCCGAGCCCGTGGTCGGCCGCCGTCGAGAACACCTGGGCGGGCCCGGCGAGGTCCAGCAGGTGCAACTGCGGGACCAGCAGGAAGACGACGCGGGTCACGATCCGGTCAACTCCTTCACAGTGGTGACGGTGGCGAAGCGGCCCGCCAGAGCGTACTCGGTACGGGCGATGATCTCCTCCGTGGAGAGCGTGCGCGGATCGGCAAGGATCTCGTCGAGACTGCGCCCGGCAGGCGCGTCGTGATGCTCGATCGGATGGGTGGCGGTCGCGTCGACCACGAACGTGACGGCGTAGCCGAGGTCGGCAGCCACCCGGGTGGTGGTCTCACAGCACTGCTCGGTGCGAATGCCGCTGACCACCAGTTCGCGGATCCCCTGCTGGGTGAGCAGCTGTTGCAGGTTGGTGGTGGTGAACGCGTTGTGTGAGGTCTTGGTGACGACCGGCTCACCCTCCACCGGCACCAGCCCCTCCATCAGGCGGACGTGACCGAGGGCGGGGTCGAACACCGTCCCGGTGCCGGGCTCGGCGTGCAGGACCCAGACGACGAGGTCGCCCTTGGCCCGGGCGTGCTCGACGAGCCGGGCCACCTGCCCGACGATCCCGGGGTTGGAGACGGCCGCCCAGTTCTCGCGGCGGCGGAAGGATTCCTGGACGTCGATGACGAGGAGTGCGTTGGTCATGCCTCGATCCTCACCGCCGCGGGGTGCCCGGATGAAGACCCCATCGGGCCTGGATGCGGAACGATCCGGTCAGGGCGGGCGGCGGGCCCGCCGCCCGCCCGCCCGGTGTCGCCTCGCTTGCCTACTCCACCGGCCGCGCACGATGGGCGGCGATCAGGTCGCGGTACCAGGTGTAGGAGGCCCTGGGGGGTGCGGCGCTGGGTGGTGAAGTCGACGTGCACGAGGCCGAATCTTTGAGTCAACCCTTCGGCCCATCGAACAGGCTGTCATTGGAGTCGCGGCTCGTCCTGGCCGGTGGTCATCTGCCCGCTGCGAAGCCTTCGCTACCTTGGAGATCCTGGTCTCACCAGAAAGTCAAGATGGCAGTCGCCGAGATGATTTAGTCGGGTAGCCGGGTCACGGCAACGTGACCCGGCT
>NZ_JBHVFE010000423.1:0-7938 GCF_042801945.1 Kitasatospora sp. NPDC057542 | reverse complement strand
CCAGTCAGCAGATCCACGCCGGCTACCCCCGCCTGGCCATGGTCCGCTCACTCGTCGACGCGATCGTGGAGCGAGCCGCCCGGTCGGGCGCCGCTGCCCCGGCAGCCTACCGCCGGACAACCGGCCACCCGGACCGGGGATGGCCCGCTACGCCGACTCGACTCCGTGCTCGGCGAGCTGCGCGAGCTGACCCGGCGTCAGCTTGGCGCGCCGGGCTTTCTGGTTATTGAGCCAGGTGCCCAGCGCGAAGTGCGACACCACCACCTGCTCCTCACCGCCGGGGCCGGCCTCCACGCTCTCCAGCAGCTCCTTGTGCGGGCGGGGCACCCGGGGATGCCGCTCCCGCTCGACAAAGGCCGCCAGCGCCGCCAGACCCTGAGCGAACCGGTCCGAGCGGGACACCTTCGGCTTCGCCTCCGCGGCGGCCCTGGCGGCCACCAACTCCTGCTCCTCCTCGATGCCGACCGCCGACAGCAGATCCCGCTGCTCCTCCTCCAGAGCCGGCCACCCGGCCCGCTGCACCTTCACCCACCGGCCGAGCTGCTCACCCTCGAACACCGTGTCCTGCGGCAACACGGTCCAGTCGACCAGGCCGTCGGACTCCAGCCACCACAGCCGCGCGGTGGCGTAGGCGCGCTGCCAGGTAACCGGCCACACCGGGCACCACCACGGGTCGATCTCCTCCAGCGCCCGGCGCCGCTCCGGGGCGAGCGAGCCCTGCTCCCCGGCCGGCACCTGCGCGGCCCCGGGTCACGGCAACGTGATCCGGCTACCTGACTTTGGAGCCGGCCCGACCTCTCCCCGACGGCAGCCGCTCTCGGCGGCCTACCGGGCCAGGAACCCCTCGATGTCGCGCTTCACGGTTGGTGGCACGTCGGCCAACTTCGAGACGATCGACCGGACTTCCCGCCTGAGGTCGGGAGACTTGCTCCAGACTTCCGCATCCCTGGTGAGCACGGCGTCCAGCAGATCGCCTTCGTACAGGTCGCCTTCCGCCAGTGGGTCCTTTCGAAGGACCTCGATCGCCAGCGGCAGGAGATGGGCACGGCCTACGTCCTGCCCGATGAGCAACCGCATGTCCTCGACCGTCAGGTCGCCGATCGGCTTGCGCCGAAGCTCGTGCACGGTCGCCATCAGCCGGGTTTCGCCGCCCGATGGGGCCGGCCAGCGGTCGTTCTCAAGTTCCTCAAGGGAGCGGTCACGGTTCACGAGTCGAGTCACCGGCCGATCGTCCCACGTCAGGTCTCAAACGCCCTCTGAGCTCAGGCGGTGTGTGCGAGGCCGATCACCTTCGCCGGGGCGATCCATCGGATCGACATCAGGTACTGCTCAGGGCGGTGCCGCTCCTGGGGCCTACCGCCGGCGCGCTGCCCACCGAGTCGGGTTCGCAGCCCGGCCGTGACGTCGACCTGTTGCGGAGATCCGGGGGCTACTGGCGGTAGGACGCCACCACGTCATGCTCCAGAACCCCTGCGCGAAGCACAGGAATCATTGGCACCGGGCAGGACGCCGGGCAGTACGGTGACTGATCGAACCGCGCCATCCCACGGAGGAGACACCACCATGGTCCACTCGGCCATCACCCGCCTCTCTGCCCTGATCGGGGAGCCCAGCTCCCCGGGCGACACCGTCGACTGGGATGAGCTGGCGCGGACCACGGGCCTGCGCCTGCCCGCCGACTACCGTGACTTCGTCACGCTGTACGGCGGCGGCGAGCTGGACGAGTACCTCGGCGTTAGCACGCCGCCGGTGGCCGGCTCCCCGTACGGCGATCTCGTCGACGGACTGGACTTCGACCCGAGGGAGGAGCCGGCGGCCCCTACTGGCAGCGCCTCAGAGGATCTGGAGAAGGGGAGGCTTCTCCCCTTCGCGAGCAGCGCCAACAGCGACGTGGTCTTCTGGCTCTGTGAGGCCCGGGATCCGGACAGCTGGGACATCGTCGTCTTCAAGCGCCAGCCCCACTACAGGGAGGAACGCTGGGTCCGCTTCGCGGTGGGCTTCGGCGACTTCCTCCTCGGTACCCTCAGTGGTACGCTGCCGAACCCGTTCAGCGACAGCGGCTTCGCCAGGCCGCCGCACGCGTACCGCAACTGGCGGCAGCCGCTGTGACTCGCACGGCGTTCTGTACGGATGCCGGCAGCCTGACCTCCTGGCTCGGCCGTCGAGCTCCTGCCTGAATGCGCCGCTTCCTTAGCTTGTGTGAGGTCCGGCAGGGCTGTCACTGAGACATTCGGCTTCGCCTGACACTGACATGAAGACACGTTTCTGCTGGCCAATGGTCGTTCGGCCAGGCGATCACGGTGTCAGTCAGCCGAATTTTGCAGTGACATGAGGCCGTATCGACTTGTGTCACCTTCGCCGAACCTCCTTCTGTTCAGTTCGGCAGTCCTGCCGTTGTCGTCGTGTGAACCCACCCGGTGCACTCCTTGCGGGGCCTGGCGTATGACACGCCGGGGCCCCGATCCGGACCGTCAGGCCGGCGCCGTAGGCCGTTCACCGGCATCATCCCCAGCCGACCGGGGGCGACCGACATACAGGGCGGGGAGAGAGATGACCAGGGCGAGCCACTGCGCGTGCGTGACCACGGACCACGTCTTCTGGCGCCCCCTCCCTGTGGGTAGGTCTATGGGGCGGGCGGGTGCGTGCGGCAGGCCGGTCCTGTGGCCGTCTGGCGCTGCCCCTCGGCGGCCGCCAGGTGACGCCTAGACGCTCGCCGATGGTGGAGACAGGATGGGCCCCGCCGCCGCACCTGTCTCGTTGGTGACCCAGGCGTACTCCAGAGCCGGCGCGTCGGTGAGACCGACTGCCTGGTCGTGCACGCCGACCCCGCCCCGGCCCGGCGATCAGGGCGCTCGCTTGGACAGGCCGTAGTTGAGTGCGGCCGCGGCGGCTGGGTCGGTGTCTCGCGTGCGAGACGGGCCGGTGCCAGCGGCGACGGCCCCGTGGATCGCGGCCAGGGAGCGGGCGACGTGCGCGTCACGGACTCGGGCGGCGAGCACTGCCACGGAGCGTCGGACGTCGTCCATCGCCTCGCGCAGCCCGGCCGTCATGCCGTCCGCGGAGAAGAAGCCGAAGCCCGCGAAGCGTTCGACCGCCTGGCCGACCTCGGTGCCGGTGGTGACCACGCGTACTGCCGCGAGATCGCCCACTACAGGACTGGCACCCAGCCGAGCAGCCCGTCCGTGGTCCGGTGGGCCGACGACGAAACGGCTGTCCGCGAACGCCGCAGGAGGCCCTGACCGTGATCCGGGGCGCCCGAATTCAGCAGCCGTAGCCCCCGAAACCCGCGCGGAGCCGCGCAGCTCGCTTACCTGCTGACCGCGCGCACAGCACTGCGGGCCAGCTCCGGGAAGGAACCGGCCCGCAGATGCTCAGGTCACGGGCAGTTGCCAACGTTACCCGCGAACGCCTCGGCGGATGCTGCGATGGTGGCCAGCACCGTGGCTGCGGCGATGATGGCATAGCGACGGATCATCAAAATTCCCCCTCTGTGGTTGGCCAAGCGGGCCACGGCGTCCAGTCCTGCCGGACACCGGCCCTGCGACCAAGCTACCGGCTCTGCTGGTGCCGGGGGTTCAGAAACGCTCACCTGCTGACCGCGCGCACAGCACTGCGGGCCAGCTCCGGGAAGGAACCGGCCCGCAGATGCTCAGGTCACGGGCAGTTGCCAACGGTGCCCGCGAACGCCTCGGCGGATGCTGCGATGGTGGCCAGCACCGTGGCTGCGGCGATGATGGCATAGCGACGGATCATCAAAATTCCCCCTCTGCGGTTGGCCAAGCGGGCCACGGCGTCCAGTCCTGCCGGACACCGGCCTGCCAGCGCCCCCGATACTACGTTGGATGTGTGTTAGGCGGCAGGCTGTTTCCAGTGCTGGTACGTCAGATTCCCTTCAGCGGCCAGCTCGCTGGGGTGGTGCGGTCACGCCGCTGAAGACGTGTGTCGTTGGGGCTGAAGGCTTCTGTCGTTTTCCGCTGAAGGTTTCGTGTCGTCTGGGATGGCCCGCGACGCTCGGCGGCTCGGCCGGGGGGAGTCGAGGCCGGATGCGATGCAACCCCGCCGACTTCTACGCTGGCCTGCGACCGAACCAACTGCGCGGCGAATGCTTCGAGTTCACCGTCATCGCCGTCGACCTGGCGTCGGCGGCACGGCTCAAGACCGCTGCCGGCAAGCACACACACCGCTTCACAGGCATGAGCTCGCCCTACTCACCGTCCATGTCCGACACCCTCGCCGCTTCTTCCTCAGCGCCCGCCCGCCGGTACGCCTCAGCAGAGTCCTGGCGCACCGCTCGGACGACATCCGATGGCCCTCCAGCCGCAGACAGAGTGGCAGCGAACTCCTCCAAAGCCTCACCCCGCCGATACTCATCCCCCAGGACTTCGAACATGGCCACCGCCCGCTCACCCGCCTCAACCGCCGGCCCGAACTCACCACGACCACGCAACGCCGCACCGAGGTTGCCCCAGGCCACGGCTTCGCCGTGTTTGTCGTCGAGCTGCCGGTAGGCGGTGATCGCGGTGCGGTGGGCTTGTTCGGCTTCCTCGAACCGGCGCAGGTCCGTGAAAGTGGCACCGAGGTTGTGCCAGGCCATGGCTTCGGCGTGTTTGTCGTCGAGCTGCTGGTAGGTGGTGGTCGCGGTGCGGTGGGCTTGTTCGGCTTCCTCGAAGCGGCGCAGCTCCGTGAGGGCGTTGCCTAGGTTGTTCCAGGCCCTGGCTTCGGCGTGTTTGTCGTCGAGCTGCTGGTAGGTGGTGATCGCGGTGCGGTGGGCTTGTTCGGCTTCCTCGAACCGGCGCAGCCCCGTGAGGACATTGCCGAGGTTGGTCCAGGCGCTGGCTTCGCCGTGTTTGTCGTCGAGCTGCTGAAAGGTGGTGATCGCGGTGCGGTGGGCTTGTTCGGCTTCCTCGAAGCGGCGCAGCTCCTTGAGAGCGGTGCCGAGGTTGGTCCAGGCGCTGGCTGTGTTGCGCTGGTTTCCGGTGGCCAGGGCGACGTCACGTGCGATGGTGGTGACGGTGAGCAGGTCTTCGAGGCGCCGGCGCAGGGCCAGATAGCTGGCCAGATACGAGGACAGGGACATCGCGATGTCGTGGTGGCCGCTGGTCTGTGCGGTGTGGACGGCGGCGACGAGGTTGGCGTGTTCGGCGTCGAGCCAGGTCAGGGCGTGTGCGCGGTTGTGGAACCGGGCCTTGTCACCGTCGGCCGTCGGTTCAAGGTGGATGTTCGCGTCCCGGGCTGTGAGCGTGTAGTGCTGGAGGAGGCGGCGCTGGGCTTTGGCGCTGGCGGTGGGGTGCTGTTGGGCTTGTTCGGTGGCGTAGGCGCGGACGAGGTCGTGCATGCGCCAGCGGCCGGTGTCCGGGTCCTGGCGGATGAGGCTGGCTTTGGCCAGGCCGACCAGCCTGACACGGACATCCTTGGTTTTGCCGAGGGTGAGCGCGGCGGCGGTGTCGGTGGAGATCTCGGGGCCGGGGTTGACGGCGAGGAGACGGAAGAGTTCTTCCTGCGGGGGCGGCAGACGCCGGTAGGAGCGCTCCAGCACTGCCCGGACGGCTCGGGTGCCGTCGTCCAGCATGTCCAGGCGCTCGCCGAGGTCCTCCAGGTCTTCGGCGAGTTGCCCGGGCTTGATGCTGCGGTCGCCGATGAATTGCGCGGCGGCGATGCGCAGAGCAAGGGGGAGGCGTCCGCACAGCTCGGCGACCCGGCGGGTGCCGTCGGGGTCGGCGTTGATCCGGCCGTCCTTGGGGAGGGCGGTACGCACCGCGACGTCCATCAGGTCGACGGCCTGGTCGGGTCCGAGGACGTCGACGGCGACCAGACGGGCCCCGATGGCCGACAGGTCGTCGCGGGAGGTGATCAGGAGCCGGTGGGGCCCCTCTCCGGGGAGGAGATGCTCGATCTGGTCGGTGTGGGAGGTGTTGTCGGCGATGAGCAGCACACGTTCGCCGGCGCGGGTGCGGGCGGCGAGCTGGGCCCGGTAGAAGGCGGCCCGCTGGTCAGGGTCGGGCGGGATCCGCGCGGGGTCGACACCCAGGCCGCGGAGCACGGTGTCGAGGGCCTGGCCGGATTCGGTGGGGGTGTCGTCGTAGCCGTGCAGGTCGAGGAACACGGCTCCGGTGAAGAGGCCGTTCGCGAGGGCGGTGTGGCCGGCGGCCAGGGCGAGGGTGGTCTTGCCGATCCCTCCCATGCCGTGCACCGCGGCCACCACCACGGCTGTACCACCGGTGTCTCCCGCCAATTCGGCGTCCGCACTTGGGCGTTGAGGGTCGAGCAGGTCGAGGAGGTCTTCCAGATCGCGGTCCCGGCCGGTGAAGCCGGCCAGAAGGGCCGGAAGCGGGGCGAGCCGGGGAAGATCCTCTAGGGGCAGGGCAGCCGAACGACCTTCGGCACCCGGGGCCGTCTTGCCTTTCCCGCTGATGCGGTCGAATTCATCGACCATGGCCGCAACCCTGGTGTACGCGTTTTTCCATTCGACGAGGTCGGTGCGAGCAGCCGAAAGGACCTTAATGGTTTTCGCGTCGTGTGCTTTACACGCTTCGACGAATGCGGCGACGATATCCCAGTCGTAGACCCGGTAGATTCCATTCCGGCCCTTTTGGAGCTCACTGACAGCGGTCTTCGTGAGCATCTTTGCGCCGCGGGTGCCGGCGTCAGCGGCGGCTTCCACCAGCTGGCTCCCGCTCGGGTTGCCCGCGTCCAGACGGAGATCCTCAAGACGTCGCCCGAACTCACGCAGCACCCGCTGCGACTCTTGGCTCTCCCCAGCCGCCACTTCGCTCCCCACCCGTCCTACGCCTTCACCAGCAGCCCTGGCTGCCGTGCCCCACCCGGTCGCCTGCCGCAGCCGATCCATCAGCCTTTGATCCCACCGGCCCTCTCCTTTGAGCGCGGCACGGTCCGCGATTGTCCGCGATCGTCTGTCGGCAGGCCTCTCAGCGTAGTCCTCCACCAGCACGAACAGAGTGCAGATTCGGGATCGTCGGCATCCGTCCGCAGATCCGCAACCAGGCCCGTATCCCCGGGATCGTGGTGCCCAAGCCGCGGCTGACCAGCACTCACGACAGCCCTCTGGGGAGGATCTGATGTCCAGCAAGCACCACACCAAGACCAAGACGAGCACCCACCCCGTCATCGACCAGCCCACCCCGGCCCACAACGACACGTCCGAGCAGCGCCTGGCCGGCCAGATCGCCAAGGGCGCCGCCTCCGGCACCGCCCGCGCCATCGCCACCTGGCTCATCGGACAGATCACCGAACACCTCCACTGACCCCGCCCGCAGGGTGCGGGCACCCGCTCCCGCACCCTGCACCAACAGCTCAAGCCAACCCGGAGGCCCCACAGCCCGCCCGGCAGCCCGCAAGCAAGCCGTCGCCGCCACCGCTGCGCCGGTCGGCCACGCCCCGGACAGAGCCCTGTCCGGGGCGGATAGGGAATTCGGCAGGAGTTTCTGACGGGGATTTCTGATACCCATCCGGGGATTTCCGGGCTGGTGTTCCAGGGAGTCGCCCAGGATGGGGGCAGGGGGTGAGGCGGGGTTTCCTGGCAGGTGTTTTCTGATGCACACGCCGGATGCTCGCGAGGCTGGCTTGCCTCGGCCCATTGAGGAGTCACGTCCGGGCCCTTGTCAGAGTACCGAACCCGGGCGATCCTGCGGATTCCAGGGGAACCCGGAGCCTGTCCAGAAATCCAGAGTCTAGCGGGCTGCTATCTTTGATGCACAAGAACGGGCGAAGCCCGCCCCTGCACCACCCCCAACGAGTGACCCCACACATGACCACCCGTCACCATCCCATCCGTCAAGGCGCGAAGCGCCCCCACCCGCCACCCCAGTCAGCCCAGGCGAAGCCCGAACACCCCCCACCCCGCCCAGGGCCGAAGGCCCCACCCTGACACCCACCCAACTCCGTAGCGAAGCGCGGAGTTGACCCACCACCACCCAAGCG
>NZ_JBHVFE010000422.1:0-7939 GCF_042801945.1 Kitasatospora sp. NPDC057542 | reverse complement strand
CCCTGCTGGAGGGCCACGCCGACTACGTCATGGACGGGGTCGGGCCGGCCATCGTGCCCTCCGTCGCCGAGATCCGGGAGAAGTTCACCCGCCGCGGTCTGGTGGGGGCCGTTACGGGCGGACGGTGAGCACCAGCTTCCCCGTGACCCGGCCGGTCTCGCCCTCCGTGTGGGCCTTCGCCGCCTCGGCGAGCGGGTAGGTGCCGGAGACGTGCACGCGCAGCTGCCCGGACTCGGCGAGTGCGGCGATCGCGGCCATGCCCGCCTGGTCGTGCTCGACCAGCATGGCCTTCGCCCTCACGCCCAACTCGGCTGCCCGTGCGGTCACTTCGTCGAGGTCGTGCGGCAGGATCGACACCAGGACGCCGCCCGGCCGGAGCGTCTCCAGGGAGCGCAGCCGGTCCTCCCCGCCGAGCGGGTCGAGAACCACGTCGATGTCGCGGGCCTCCTTCACGAAGTCGGCGGTGCGGTAGTCGATGACCTCGTCCGCGCCCAGGCCGCGGATGAAGTCGTGCTTGGCCGCGGATGCGGTGCCGATGACGTACGCGCCGCGCGCCTTGGCGATCTGCACGGCGACGTGCCCCACGCCGCCGGCCGCCGCGTGCACCAGCACCCGCTGCCCCGGCCGGACCCGGGCGGTGTCGACGAGGGCCTGCCAGGCGGTGAGCGCCACCAGCGGAAGGGCGCCGGCCTCGGTGTGGGACAGCGCGGCGGGCTTGGGCGCGAAGGCCCGGGCGGGACCGGTGACGTACTCGGCGTGCGAACCGGCTCCGTACGGGTACGGCAGCATGCCGAACACCTCGTCGCCCGGCGCGAAGAGCGAGACGCCGAGGCCGACCGCCTCGACGACGCCGGAGACGTCCCAGCCGAGCGTGAACGGGGGCTGCCCGAGGAAGATCTCGCGGTCGCGGTGCTTCCAGTCGGTGGGGTTGACGCCGGCGGCGTGGACGGCCACGAGGATCTCGCCGACGCCGGGTGCGGGGCGTTCGACCTCGGCCTCGTGGAGGACGTCCGGGTCGCCGAAGGTGGTCTGGGTGATGGCTCGCATCGTGTTCGTGGTCATGGATCAAGCGTGCGGCCCCGGCCCTGACCTGGGAAATGGCAGGATTGCCAAAGACCGATAGGATCGTGCCATGCCTGCGATGGAACCCTGCGGCCTCCGCGACCGGCCGCCGCACCGCGTCGTCGTCCTCGCCCTGGACGGCGTGTACCCCTTCGAACTGGGCATCCCCAACCGGGTCTTCCCCGGGGTGCCGGGGGCGTACGAGGTGGTGACGTGCGCGGCGACGGACGACCGGACGGTCGCGACCGACGCCGACTTCACGATCACCGTCGGGCACGGGCCCGAGGCGCTGGAGAGCGCCGACACGGTCGTCATCCCGCCCTACGCCCTGCAGCGCGTCACCGCCGACCTGCCGGAGTCGGACCGTGCGGCCCTCGCCCGGATCCGCCCCGGCGCCCGCATCGTCTCCATCTGCACCGGCGCGTTCGCGCTGGCCGCCGCCGGTCTGCTCGACGGGCGGCGCGCCACCACGCACTGGGCCCTGGCTCCCGCGTTCCGCCGGATGTTCCCCCAAGTCGACCTGGACGCCGACGTGTTGTTCATCGACGAAGGCGACGTGCTCACCTCGGCGGGCGCCGCGTCCGGGCTCGACGTGTGCCTGCACGTGGTGCGCTCCGACCACGGCAGCGCCGTCGCCAACCAGGTCGCCCGGCACTGCGTGGTGCCGCCCTGGCGCGAGGGCGGCCAGGCCCAGTACATCGAACAGCCGGTGCCACCGGAGGGAAACAGCGGCACCGCCGCGACCCAGGCCTGGGTGCTGGAACACCTCGACCGCCCGCTCGCGCTACGGGAGTTGGCCGCGCACGCCCGCATGAGCCCGCGCACCTTCGCCCGCCGCTTCCAGGAGGAGACGGGCACCAGCCCGGGCCGCTGGCTGATCCAGCAGCGGGTGCACCGCGCCCGCCACCTGCTGGAGACCAGCGACCTGCCGGTCGACCGGATCGCCGCGGAGATCGGCTTCGCCACCGGGGCGTCGCTGCGCCAGCACCTGCACGCCGCGATCGGAGTGTCGCCCCAGGCGTACCGGAACACGTTCCGGGGCCGGAGCGGGACGCCCGAGCAGGTCTGAGCGCCGCAGCGCGCGGGGGCCGGGCGGGACGGACCTGCCCGCCGCCCGGCCGTGGCGGCGGTCGGGCGCCGTCCTCAGGAATCCCCGTTGTCCTGGCAGGCCCACGCGTCGATCTCGACGCGCAGAGCCGGTGAGGCGAGCCGGGAGACGTAGAGCAGCGTCATGGCCGGCTTGTGGTCGCCCAGCCAGTTGTCGAAGGCCGCGCGCCGCCGGGCCGGCTCGCCCTCCTCGTTCTCCCCGACCAGCAGGAAGGTCAGCTTCACGACGTCGCGCACCCCCATGCCGGCCGCGTCGAGATTGCGCCGCAGGTTCTCCAGGGCGACCTCGATCTGCTCGACCGGGTCCGCGGGCACCGATCCGTCCGGCCGCATCCCGATCTGACCGGACAGCACCAGCCATCGCGCCGGTTCGCGGACCTCGATCTGATGGGTGTATCCCGCGACCGGTTGGTGCACGTTCTCCGGGTTGCGGTAGATCACTGCTGCCACCTCACTGCCCCCCCAACGGGTGGGCGACATCGCCACACGCTGTGAACCGAGTGTAGTTGACGGCGATTTCGGGAACCGGACCGTCCCCTGCCGGCGGCCTGCGGCCCGCGATCGGTCGGGACGCCGCCCGCCGACCCTCGGGAGCGACCAGCCGTCACCGCAGGACCACGCTGATGCCCCGGCCCTCGAAGATCTCCACGATCAGGTCGAACAGCGATGCTGTGCCGTCGCTGGTGGGCGTGCGCTCGGCCAAAGCCGCCCTGGCCTCGGCCGAGGACTCCCACCGCAGCGTGAAGGGAGGGGTGGCACCCCAGCCGCCTCTCAAGCAGTCGTCGAGAGCATCGAGGTTCCAACCGAAGTATCCGCCAGGACCGTTGACGGCCTCGCCCATCGCACAGTAGAAGCTGTCCTCGTCAACGATGTGCCGACCGTCCAGCGTGAACACTTCGCCGACGGGAGTATCGACCGTCCTCCGCCGTCGGTACTGATGGGACCACAGCGCCACCGACAGCCACGCTCGTCTGTCCTCACGGTCCAGGTCGTGCCACATGCCGGTGCGATTCAGGCGCCCCATGCGGATCAGGTCCCACATGACGTCCGCCCCGGGCAGGGCGTTCTCGCACCACAGCGTCACCGTGAGGTCGACGAGGCCGGCTCCGCGGGGGGAGGGCTGGACGTCGACGACGGTGACCTCGCCGACGAAGTAGGACCCCATGGTGGCACCGTCGGCATCAAGGACGTCGAACCAGGCGTTACCCGCCATGGCGCGACGACTGCCAACGTGGTCAAGGCTCTTGAGGAGGCCGCCCTGCGGGAGGCAACCCGTGAGGTGCACTCGTCGTGCTCCCGCCTCCTCCGGCAGCGGCGTGAACAACCCGTCGGCCTCATGAGCAAAGCCCCAGAAGTCGGCGTCGTCCTCATCCGAGGTCAGAGCGTACTTCTGCCCCTCGCTACCATGACCTGCTGATCGCATCGCGCTCCTCGTTGGAGCGCTGATCCTACCGGCGCCCCGCAACCTGACGGGTTGATGCCGACCGTTCACCGCCCCCTGACCCCATCCCCATCGGAGCCCCTTGCCGCCCTGAGCGGAGGCCGCGCGAATTCACATGACAGCTGAGGCCGGCTCCGCGATCATTGGCCGGTGGCCACAGAACCGGACCTTCTCAGCCTGAACATCGTCTGCCCACCGCCCGGCGAGGGCGGCATCGAGGTCCGCCCGATCGTCAATGGCCGGGACCTTCTGGCCGACGCCTTCCCCGGTGGGGTGGGAGGCTCCCTGTACGCGGGAGTGGGCCCCCGGTATCTGTTGGGCCGGGACGGGCCGTTGCATGCCACTGCGACGCCCCACGAGGTTCGTCTCGCTTGGTCCGGGTGTGGCGTGGAGATGTGCTGTGGTGCCCTGTACATGACGGTCGGGCGTGACGGGGAGCATGTCGTCTGGGAGGGCTGGCGCGACCCGGCCAATCAGGACTTCCACCTGCCGGAGCTTCGGTTCACCACGGGTCAGTACGAGGCCGAGGTCCTGCGAGCCGGAGAGGACCGCAGTTGGGAGTGGCCGGCAGGAGTGGTCAGGCGGCTGCTTGAGGCGGGGCTGAGGGGGCGCGAGGACTGGCTCGCCAGGTGGGACTGCGAGTTGGAAGACGTCTGGGCCTCCCGGGGCGAGCAACCCGATCAAATCCACGTCGTCCTGAACCATCCCCCAAACCGGGCCGATACATGGCTGCCCTGGGCCCAGTTCCTGATGACCTTCCCGATCTCCGCCGACGACCCGTCGGACCAGGCCGAGCGCCTTGAAGCGCAGCTGACCGCAGGCGATCCCCGGGCCACCGCCGAGCTCTGCGGAGGTTACAACCCCGAGCAAGTGGGTTACCCCTGGCCGTAGCCGGCCGACCCGCTGTTCATGTGAACGGCAGGAAGAGGCGAGGTGGGGCCTCCGGGGGCGCGCTGCTCACCCGGCCGACGGCCCGCGCATCGGGGAAGTGCGTGAGAAGCCGGTGGGGCCGACTTCCCGCGCGGGGTGGGAGGGGACTACGCCGGCAGGTCGTGGGCGATGGCCCGCAGGACGTCGGCGAGCCACGTCAGGTGGTAGCTCAGCGCGCGATCCGGGTCGGCGAGCAGGTCCCTCAGGTGCTGCCAGGATTCCGAGAGCTGTCCGATCGTGAGGTCGTCCGGCTCCCGCGTGACGTCGTAGAGCTTGTCCGGGGGGATGGACCAGAAGTAGTCCTCGTCCAGGGCGACGGTATCGCCCGCCGCAGCGGCTTCCACGTGGCAGAGCAACACGTCGAACGATCTGCGCAGCTCGGCGAGGGGCACGGACAAGGGCTCACCAGTCATGATCACCATCATGGGGGACCGGTGAGGGTTACAGGAAGTCGGTGGGGCCGACTTCCTGTGCGCGGCGTGGGTCAGGTGTGGGTGGCTGCTTGGGTGCGGCAGTGGGTGAGGGCGTACTTGAGGCGGGTGTCGGGGGTGGGGGTGGTGGTGAGGAGTTCGCCGGCGGTGACGAGGGTGGTCCAGTACAGGGTGGGGTTTCCGGTGCGGGGCAGGGGGTGGGCGGCGGCGAGGGAGAGGTAGGCGGCGGTGAGGTTGCCGGTGGTGAACCAGCGGTTCAGGCCGTGCTGGTGGCCGGGGCGGATGCCGCCCATGGCGTCGACGGCGATCAGGAAGTGGTCAACGACGGCGAGTTCGGTGGTGGTGAGGGAGGCGGGGACGTCGAAGACGCCGAGGGCTTCGAGGAGTTCGCCGGTGTCGGTCTCGGAGCCCGTGCGAGGGTTGGCGAGGAGGGCGTCGTAGCAGTCGTCGAGGCGGCGGGTGGTCTCGGCGAGGGGGATGGTGAGGGCGAGGCAGACGGCGCGGGCGGAGGGGAGGGGTTTGCGGGCGAGGAGGGCGTAGGTGGCGGCGGGGGTGGTGCCGCGGGAGAGGGCGTGGCGGGCGAGGGTGGCGAGGTGCATGGCGTGGTTGGGCTTTCAGACGGTGACGAGGGAGGGGCCGGGGGCGACGAGGGCCCAGATGAACTTGCCGATGCCGCCCGGTCGGGTGGCGCAGCCCCAGCGTTCGGCGAGTTCGTCGACGAGGAACAGGCCGCGGCCGTGCTCGTCGTCCGGCGCAGCGGTCCGGAGGGACGGACGGCCGCTGCCGGCGTCGTGGACCTCCAGCCGGAGGCGGGAGTTGACGAGGGCGAAGCGGATCTCGATGTGCCGGTCGGCGGGCGCGTCGGAGTGCTGGACGGCGTTGGCGAACAGCTCGCCGAGGAGCAGTTCGGCGGTGTCGCAGTAGCGCTCGCCGGTGGGCAGGCCGGAGAGGTAGGCGCGGAGCAAGTACCGTGCGAGGGGCGTGGATTCGGCCCGGGAGTCGAGGCGGGCGACGAACGTGCGGGGGCGGCGGGCAGTGAGCATGGGGGGACCTCAGGGGCGGAGGGGGCGTGCGAAGGGAGCGCGCAATCACGCTACGCATGCAGATGATTGCGTTCCGGTCTCAATGATCGGCCTGCGGAGATACGGTGATGGCCGAAATCGGGTACCAGGCACACGCGGTACGTCAGGGGGTCGGGCATGGCACACCGGCGACTCAAGAGCGAAGTGACGGCCAGTTCGGCGCGGATCTTCGGCGAAGAGCTGCGGTTCTACCGGGAGATGGCCGGCTACACGCAGGAGCAGTTGGCGAAGCTGCTGCACTGCACCAGGCCGAACATCACAAGGTACGAGTCCGGCCAGAGGCGCATGCCGCCGGACATGGTCGTGCAGGCAGATCTGTTGCTCGACACGGGCGGGTCGCTGAAGCGGCTCTGGGACCGGGTGGACTGGAACGCTGGGGTTGAGCATCCGGACTGGTTCCAGAGTCATGTGGACATGGAGTCCGAGGCGCTTGGAGCCCGCGTCTACCAGTGCGGCTATATGCATGGCTTGCTGCAGTGCCGTGAGTATGCGCGGGCGCTGTTCGCCGCTGGCAATTCGACGGCGCTGATTGAGGAGCGGACGGCTGCACGATTGGCTCGACAGCAGCGGTTCCTCGTGCAGGACGGACCGTTGCTCCTGGCTGTTCTCGACGAAAGTACGATTCGAACGGTCATCGGTGGGCCAGACGTGATGCGTCGCCAGATGGAGCACCTGCTGGCCATCTCGGAACTGTCGAACGTGATCATTGAGATCGCGCCGTTCGCGGATCGTAGGACCGTCATTCCTACGTCGATGGTTCTACTGGAGATGCCTGATGGGCAGAACTACGTCTACTCGGAGAGCTTGGATCGAGGGCATCCGAGCAATGATCCGGAAGTCGTCGCCTCGCACCGGCGCGCCTATGATCGGCTTCGCAGCGAGGTACTCTCAGGGAGTAACTCGCTTGCGCTGATCCGTGATGCGCTGGAAGGGTACAAGGATGACGCGGAACGAGCTCGCCAGAGCCGTCTGGCGGAAGAGCAGCTACAGCGCTCCCAACGGCGGCGACTGCATCGAAGTGGCCCCCGGATTTCTCCCCGGCGTCGTCCCGGTCCGTGACTCCAAGGACCCCAATGGCCCGGCCCTGATCTTCCCCGCCGCGGCTTGGGGGTCGTTCATCGCCGCGATCCAGGACGGCGAATTCCCCGTTCAGGGCTGACTTGAGCTCAACCGGCCAGGTGGGTCAGGAGTGTGTCGCCGGACGGGTACGCGCTTTCGGCCGGCAGAAGCTTCCGGGCTTGCTCCAGCTCTCCCTCCCGCACGTGGGCGTGGATGGTGTGGGCGAGTGCGGTGACGTCCTTCACCGAGACGATCCACTCGTCCGCATAGCGCGCAGCAACCTCGCCGGCGAGGCCGAGCTGAAGTGAACGGAAGGGCAGCGGCCGCAGGTGCAGATCGCGTTCGGGATCCCACTGCACGCGCGCCGGGGACCGCTTCAACTCACGCTTCCACGTTGCCCGGTCGGGGTGCAGTCCGTGTTCGTAGTGAGACAGGCAGCTGTTCTCCAACGCCCATTCGAAGCCCTCGCGGGTGATCTCGATCGCAAGGACTGTCTCCTGCCCCTCTTTCCTCGCCCATCCGCAGCGGTACATCATCCAGAGGAACGACGGTTTGATCCACGTCATCCGGTCCCTCTTCCACGCCGCCGGGAAGCGACCGTCCCGTGCGGCGGGCAGGCCGATCTCCGGCGCGTACGCCTGGTAGATGGTCACCGTGGTGGCGGTGTGGAGGGCGCGGATCCGATGCTTGGGTTCTGGCACGGTGACCAGGGTCGAGGTTCGGCGCGTGTCGCGCCAGCGGATTTTCCGGGCCCGACGGGACCGGCGGAAGCCCCGCCCCTCGGTGGATGGCCGGATGCGGAACGAGCGCCCGGCCGGGGTTCCGGC
>NZ_JBHVFE010000421.1:0-7975 GCF_042801945.1 Kitasatospora sp. NPDC057542 | reverse complement strand
CCCACCGACCTGTGTCGGTGGGCCCTTCCGCCGTCGCGGCGCTCAGACGCCGTCGGTCAGCTCGCGGGCCCGCTTGACGTCGTCGGCCATCCGGTCCAGCAGCGCGTCGATGGAGTCGAACTTCTCCATCCCGCGCAGGTAGGCCAGGAAGTCCACGGCCACGTGCAGCCCGTACAGGTCCAGGCCGACCCGGTCGATGGCGTAGGCCTCCACGGTGCGGGCCGTGCCGTCGAAGGTCGGGTTGGTGCCGACCGAGATCGCCGCCGGCATCCGCTCGCCGTCCGCGGTCAGCCAGCCCGCGTACACGCCGTCGGCCGGGATCGCGCTGTGCGGCACGGTCTCGACGTTGGCGGTCGGGTAGCCCAGCTCACGGCCGCGCTGCGCGCCGCGCACCACCACGCCCTCGACCCGGTGCGGGCGGCCCAGCACCTCGTTGGCACCGGCCATGTCCCCGGTCCGGACCAGCCGGCGGGTCAGGCTGGAGGAGAACGGCTCGCCGTCCCCGGCCGTGCCGCACACCTGGAGGTCGATCACCTCGACCTCGAAGTCGTCCGCCCGGCCCAGCTCGCCGAGCAGCGCGACGTCCCCGGCTGCCCGGTGCCCGAACCGGAAGTTGGGGCCCTCGATGACGACCCGCGCGCGCAGCGCGTCCACCAGCACCTGGCGGACGAAGGTCTCCGGGGACTCCTGGGAGAACTCGGTGGTGAACGGAAGCACCAGCACCGCGTCCACGCCCAGCTCCGCGATCAGCTCGGCACGGCGCGGGTGCGGCGCGAGCAGCGGCGGGTGGCTGCCCGGGCGGATGACCTCGCGCGGGTGCGGGTCGAAGGTCACCACGACCGAGGGGAGGCCGAGTTCGCGGGCCCGCTCGACCGCCCGCCCGATGATCAGCTGATGCCCGCGGTGCACCCCGTCGAACGAGCCGATGGTGACGACGCTGCGTCCCCAGTCACCGGGGATCTCCTCCAGGCCACGCCAGCGCTGCACCTGACCGCTCCTTGTTCCGTACGACGCGTACCTTCTGTACGCTCAAACGCTCAAAACCCGAACCCCTATAGCGTGCCATGCGCCTGCCCCGGCTCAGGCACCGGAATACGGGTTGAGCCCATCGAGGGCCCCGGCGCCCGCCCGGGCACCGCCCGCTCGGCCTCGGCGGCCGCGTACTGCGGATCCCGTCCGGCCGCCGCCAGGGCCCGCATCCGGGCCAGCCTGGGGCCGTCCGGGGCGGTCGGAGCGGCCCCGGACGGCCACCGGGCGAGCAGCCGGGCGAAGGCCGCCGACCGCCCGGCGCAGCGCACCAGGAATTCGTCCGCATCCGGCAGCCCCGGAGTGGCCCGGGCCAGCACCGCTCGGGCCCGGGCGGGGTTCTCGGCCGCGCAGTGCTCGGCGAGCCGCTCCACGGCGGCGGCCAGCACCGTCGGGTCGGTCTCGGTGGCGAGCAGGGTGTCCAGCAGCTCGCAGCGCAGCGCGTCCGCAGCCGGGTCGGCCACCGGGACGGACAGCACCTCGGCGAACGGCCGCCGGACCGCCGCGCTGCGGGCGGCCAGTGCGACGCCGAGCAGCACCCGCAGCTCCAGCCGGTCGGCCGGGCCGACGGCGACGGCGCGCCCCAGCCGGCGGCCGAGGTAGTCGACGGCCACCGGACCGGCCGGCACCGGGTCCGCGCGCAGCAGCCAGGCGGCCAGTTCGGCGCCCCGCCGGACGGCCGCCGGGGCGGTGGCGTCGGCGAGCACCCGCAGCGTCTCGGCGGGGGCCGCGCCGGGGCCCGCCGCCCGGTCGGCGAGCGCGGCGAGAACGGGCTCCGGGTGGCTCTCCAGGGCCGGGGCGAGCACCCGCGCTGTGAGGAAGGCGTCGCCGCCCGCCCGGAACCGGGCGAGCGCGGCCGGCAGGTACTCGGCCCGGGTCGCCGGATCACCCACCAGCAGCGCCAGCGCGGCCCCGTGCAGGCCGGGCTCGTCCTCGCGGGCGAGCAGGGTCAGCGCGGTGTACCGCAGCAGCTCGGCCCCGGCGCCGGAGGCGTACGGGGCGGTCCGCAGGGCGTGCACGGCGGCCGCGACGTGCCGCTCGGGCCGCCGGTCGTGGCTCCAGCGGTCCACCGCCCGGCAGAGCGCGGACGGCTCCTCGGCGGCGAGCACGGTGAGCAGCGCGTCCGCCCGCGGGTGTGCCGCGTCGGCCAGCGCGTCGGCCAGCTCGTCCAGGGCGAGCCGGCGGTGGGCGTGCAGCAGGTCGTGGGCGAGGTCGGCGACGCCGGGGCGGCCCGGCAGGCCGCGCGGGTCCTCGAACCAGGCGCAGAGCAGCGGGAACACCGCGACCGGGTCGGCGCGCAGCCGTTCGGCGACCACGTCGAGGAACCGCTGCCCGGGGCCGTCGGCGACCACCAGGTGGCGCAGCAGGGCGAGTTCCGCCTCGACGGGCAGGCCGAGACCGGTCCAGAAGGCCGGGCCGAAGCGGCCGAGCCCGGCCGCCGGGAGCGCCGCCGCGCCCGCCGCGCCCGCCCGTTCGGCGATCCGGGCCGCCAACTGGTCGAGCAGAGCCCGGTGTTCGGCCGGGTCCGGGCTGGCGGCCAGGCCCGCGGCGAGCAGCCGGGCCGCCCACCAGGCGGGTTCGCTGCCCGGCGGGCGCAGGTCCAGGGCGCGCCAGATCCGGTGCAGCCACGGGTCCAGGGCACCGGCGCCCCAGGTCTCGGCCACCCGGCGCAGCGCGGCGGCGACCGGGCCGATCCGGTGCCGGGGGACGGTGTTCGCCCCGGCGGCCGTCTCCCCCGCCGGCAGGCCACCGGGCTCCTCCACCTCGTCGGCGGGCCACGGCGGGGTGTCCTCGGCCTCGCCGAGCAGCAGCCGCAGTGCCGCGTCCAGGTCCAGGTGCCGGCCCTGCAGCCAGTCCGCGAACTCCCCGTGCGCGAAGCGGAATCCGGGCCCGGCCGGGACGAACAGGCCCTCGGCGAGCACCGCCGTGGCCCAGCCGCCCTCGACCGGGAACAGCTCCTCGAAGACGGCCCTGTCCAGCCCGCCGCCCGACTGGCCGCCGAGCATCCGCCGGGCCGCCTCGTGCACCCGCCCGGCCACCGCCGCCGCGAGCCGGCGCACCCGCCGGTGCCCCGACCCGCCTGGCCGCACCGCGCCCCGGCGATGGGCGCCGGGGCGGCGCGGCCGACCGTCCTCGGCCAGCCGCTGGGCCACCCGCAGGCAGCGCAGGTCCAGGAAGGCGCCGAACAGCTCGCCCCGGCGCACCGGCCCGTCGTGCAGCCCCTGGGCCCACAGCTCCCCGGCCAGCCGGACGGCCAGCGGGTGCCGTGCGTCCTCGGCGGCGGCCGGGTGGCCCGGCGGCAGCCCGTACCGGCGGCGCACCCGCTCGGCCGCCTCGGGGGGCAGCGGGCCGAGCCGCTGCCCGGCCAGGCTCGGCCCGTCCGGGCCGCGGCCGTCCATCCGTACGGTGGGGGCACTGCTCAGGTCACCGTACGGGTCCGGCTCAGCCGTCCGCCGGGGGCCGGGTGTGCCGCTCCCCCAGGTCTCGGCGGCGAGCCGTTCCCACAGCTCCTCCCCGCAGGCGGTCACCAGCCGGGCCCCGCAGCCGGTCAGCCACTCGCCGGCGCCGCGCAGCCAGTGCGCGTCCACCGGCAGCGGGGCCTCCTCGGGGCCGTCCAGGACCACCAGCAGCGGCCGGCCGGCCGCCGCGCACAGTGCCGCCACCGGCTCCGGAGCGGGCGCCGGGGTGCCGAGTTCGACCGCCGCGGCGGCCAGCGCGCGCTCCACCGGCTCGGCGAGCGACCGGTCCCCGGCGTGCAGGTCGGCGCCGCGCAGCCAGAGGGTGGGCAGCGGGCGGGCTCCGCCGCAGCGGCGGGTGGCCAGCGCGGCCAGTTCGGTGGTGCGCCCGCTGCCGGGGGCGCCGACCAGCACGGTGACGGTCGCGGCCGGCTCGTCCCCGGCGAGGCCGTCCGGTCGGTCCACCCGGTCCGCGGCCAGGTGGGCCACCCGGCCCGGTCCGGCGCCGACGGCCGTCACCTGGGCGGCAGTCAGCCGCAGCACCCCGGCCAGGTTGAGCGCCGGGCCGTAGCCGGGCACCGCCGCCGCGTTGCTCGCCAACAGCCCGGCCAGCGCCTCCGCGGCCCCCGTCCCACCCGAGGGCCCCGCCCCCACCACCACGGCCGGCAGCGCCCCACCGTGCCGGGGCCCGCGCACGGCGGGCGCGGCCAGCGCGACCACCGCCCCGCTCCGCGCGTCCAGCACCGGCGAGCCGGCCGGCACCGCGACCCCGCCGACCACCGGCACGTCCAGCAGCACCACCCCGTCGAGCCGGTGCCCGCCGTACGCGGCGCCGGCGACGGCGAGCAGCCCGCAGCGCAGGGCGACGACCCGTTCGTCCTCCCCCGCCAGCGCGGGCAGCAGCACCTCGTGGCCGGCCACGACGGCGCACAGCGGCAGCGGCGGCACCGGCAGCCCGCCGACCGCCCCGGTGCGCAGCAGCGCGAGCCCGTACTCGGGCAGCGGCAGCACGGCGTCCGGGCCGAGCACCCTGGTCTGCCCGCCGGGGGTGTGCAGGACGATCCGGTCCAGTCCGGCCACGCTCTCGTGCGCCGTCAGCACGCCCCCCTGTGGGTCGGCGACGAACCCCACGCCGTGCAGCCGCCCGTTGAGGTCCCGGATCCGCAGCAGGTACCGCCCTGGACCGCCCTCCGGAAACCCCGGCATGTCGTACCCCCCTCGGCCGTCGCCCGCTCGTCGTCGGGAACCTGCCCGCCGGGGCGGCGACCCGACCGCGCCCGCGCCGCTCACCACGGGCGTTCACTCCGCGCGCCCCCTCGTGCGGGTGAAGGTGCTCCGGAAACGGGAAAGCCCCCGTCGGGATGAATCCCGACGGGGGCTCCGAACAGCGGCGGGGCCGTCAGCCGACGAAGACCGCGACCGGCTTGGCCTGCCCGCCCTTCTCCTCGACCAGCGCGAGGAAGCGCCCGTCCGGCCCGAACACCGCGATCGGCCCGTCCACGCCCATCCCGGGCGCCTTCAGCCGGGCGCCGTGGGACAGCTTCTGCGCCGAGGCCTCGTCCAGGTCCCAGCGCGGGAAGGCCGCCGCCGCGGCCGCCGCGATCGGCAGCACCTCCAGCTCCTTGGCGGGCTCGCCGGTGACCTCGGCCTCCAACTGCTCCAGGGTGCGCGCCGACTCGACCCCGTACGGCCCGACCTTGGTGCGCCGCAGCGCGGTCAGGTGCCCGCCGACGCCCAGCCCGGCGCCCAGGTCCCGGGCCAGTGCCCGGATGTAGGTGCCGGAGGAGCACTCGACGGTGACGTCCAGGTCGGTCACCGGCGTGCCGTCCTCGGCGAGCGCCGCGCGCTGCTCGTGCACGGTGAAGGAGTGGATCGTGGTCGGCCGGGCCGCGAGCTCGAAGTCCTCGCCCTCGCGCACCCGCGCGTACGAGCGCTTGCCGTCGATCTTGATCGCGCTGACCTTGGACGGCACCTGCATGATCTCGCCGGTGAGCACCGCGATCCCGGCGTCGATCGCCTCCCGGGTGACGGCGTCGGCCGGGGTCGAGGAGGTGACCTCGCCCTCGCGGTCGTCGGTGACGGTGGTCTGGCCGAGCCGGATGGTCGCCTCGTAGGTCTTGGCGGTGAGCATCAGGTGGCCGAGCAGCCGGGTGGCCCGCTCGACGCCGATCACCAGCACGCCGGTGGCCATCGGGTCCAGGGTGCCGGCGTGCCCGACCTTCCTGGTCCCGGCCAGCCACCGCAGCTTGGCGACGACCCCGTGCGAGGTGATGCCCTCGGGCTTGTCGACGATCACCAGGCCGTCCGGGCCGGTGCCTTTGCGCTTCATCGGGTTCTTTCTCTAAATAACGTCAGGAGAGACGATCAACGTACCGGCCGCAGGGCACTCCGGAACCGCTCGACCACCGCGGCCACGTCCTCCCGGACGCTGAAGCCGGCCGCGAAGACGTGGCCCCCGCCGCCCAGTTCGGTGCAGGCCGCGGCGACGTCCACCGCGCCCTTGGAGCGCGAGGAACCGCGCAGCGTGCCGTCCGGGTCCTGCTTGAGCACCAGCGCCACCTCGGCCTCGGCCGGACGGCGCAGGATGTCGATCAGCCCCTCGATCTCCTCGACGGTGACGCTGAACAGCGCGAGGTCCTGGTACGGCACCCAGGTCCACACCAGGCCCAGCCCACCGGCCGCCTCCGGCTCGTAGACGGCCCGGTCGAGCGCGCCCGCGAGCACCTTGAGGTAGCCGAAGGACGAGGTGTCCCACAGCTGCCGGGAGATCAGGTCGTGCCGGATCCCGGTGGCCAACAGCCGGCCGGCCAGCTCGTGGGTGGCGGGTGTGGTGGCCCGGTACTTGAACGAGCCGGTGTCGGTGGCGACACCGGTGTAGAGGCAGGTGGCCAACTCCTGGTCCAGCTCGACCCCGAGCCGGCGCAGCAGTTCGTCGACCAGCACGGCGGTGGCCGGCGCGGTCGGGTCGATCAACTGGTGGGTGCCGAAGCCCGGGTTGGAGGCGTGGTGGTCGAACACCACCAGGACGGGCGCGGCGAAGGCCTTGTCGTGCAGCAGGCCGAGCCGGCTCTCCGCGGCCACGTCGAAGCAGAGCACCAGTTCCGGCACGTCCGGCACCTCGGCGGCCGGCACGATCAACTCCTGGCCGGGCAGGAAGGACAGCGACTCGGGCACGATCTGCGGGTCGTCGCCGAAGGAGACCCGCACCTGCTTGCCGAGCACGCGCAGCGCCAGCGCGGCAGCCAGCGAGGAGCCCAACGCGTCGCCGTCCGGGCAGATGTGGCAGATCAGGTCGATCGAACGGGCCCGCCCGATCTCCGCCACCACCTGCTGCCAGAGCAGCTCGGACCCGCTCTCCTCGGCACGCGGGCCCGGGAGCGCCGCGAGGGCACCCTCCACCGTGCTGGTGGAGGACGCCCCCGTGGTCGATCCGGCTCGCGAGGCGGCCTGCGCCGGCTCACCCGCCATGACTACTCGTCCTCGTCGTCACGCTCGGACGCCGGAACCCGGTACGGGTCCGCGGCGCCGGCATAGCTCGCCCCCGCGGCCTGGGTGCGCACGGCGGCGTCCGAGGTGCGGGCCCGGTCGAGCAGGTCGTCGATGTTCCGGGCGTTGTCCGGCAGCGCGTCCGCGACGAAGGTCAGCGTCGGGGTGAAGCGCACGCCGATCTTGCCGACCTCGGAGCGGATCACGCCCTTGGCGCTCTCCAGGGCGGCCGCGGTGGCCTCGCGCTCGGTCTCGTCACCGAAGACGGTGTAGAAGACGGTGGCCTCGCGCAGGTCTCCGGTCACCCGGGTGTCGGTGATGGTCACGAACCCCAGGCGGGGGTCCTTGATCCGCCGCTCCAGGGTCTGGGCGACGACCACCTGGATGCGGTCGGCGAGCTTGCGCGCCCTTGCGGTGTCGGTCACGTTGCCTCCTCGTGCAGTGGCCCGGTACCCGGGCGAGCTGCGCACCCGTCGGGGCCCACGCCCCAAAGTACCGGCCCGCGCCCGGCCTTGCGGGCGCTCTCGGTCCTGATCCGTGTGAGAACGGCGACTTCGTCGGCCGGCTCCACAGTCCTCATTCGTCGTCGTCGTTGTGGTACCGCCTCCTCGCGGAGAGGAGCTGCACCTCGGGGCGGCCGGCGACCAACCGCTCACAGCTGTCCAGGACCTCGGTCACGTACCCGGCATCGCCGGACACCACCGCGAGGCCGATCTCGGCCCGGCGGTGCAGGTCCTGGTTCCCGGTCTCGGCAGCGCACACGCTGTACTTGCGCTGCAGTTCGGCCACGATGGGCCGCACGATCGAACGCTTCTCCTTGAGCGAGTGGACGTCGCCCAGCAGCAGGTCGAAGGTGAGTGTTCCCACGAACATGTATGACAGGTCTCGCCGACCTGGAAGGCCTCGGGGGGGCAGCCCGGAACCGGGCTGACGCCGCTACGTCTGGACTACTCCCGGACCCTACACAGCGAGACCGGGGCCGGTCGACGGAAATACCACCCGTCGAC
>NZ_JBHVFE010000420.1:0-7986 GCF_042801945.1 Kitasatospora sp. NPDC057542 | reverse complement strand
TCGCAGAACGGGATCCGGGCGACAGGCCCTAAAGTGATCCGCATGCTGGTTGCCGCCGCCGTGTGCCCCTGTCCACCCCTGCTCGTCCCGGAGGTCGCCGCCGGGGCGGCCGCCGAGCTGGACGTGCTGCGCGCCGCTTGCGACGAGGCGTTGGCAGCGCTGGTCGCGGCCGGACCGCAGCTGGTCGTGGTGGTCGGCACCGGGCCGGAGGCCGAGGTGTGGACCGAGGGCGGGGCGGGCTCCTTCCACCGTTACGGGGTGCCGCTGGTCGCCAAGCTGCCCGGCGACCGGGTCGAGGGGCCGGAGCTGGCCCCCTCGCTGACCGTCGGCGCCTGGCTGCTGGAGCGCGCCGGGGTGACCCTGCCGACGCACGCCTGCGCGGTGCCCGCCGACGCTCCCGCCGACCGGATGCTCGGCCTCGGCCAGGGCCTGGCCGGCCTCGCGGACCGGGTCGCCCTGCTGGTACTCGGTGACGGCAGCGCCTGCCGCTCGGTGAAGGCGCCCGGCTACCTGGACGAGCGGGCCGAGGGCTTCGACACCGCCCTGGCCGCCGCCCTGGGCACGGCCGACCTGCCGGCCCTGGCCGCACTGGACCCGGGCCTGGCCGCCGAGCTCAAGGCCGACGGCCGGGCACCGTGGCAGGTGCTGGCCGGCGCCGCGGAGGGCGCGGGCCTCACCGGGAGGCTGGGCTACCAGGACGCGCCGTACGGGGTCGGGTACTTCGTGGCGTCCTGGTCCTAGCGGGTCAGGACTGCGGGGGCTGCCCCTCGTCGCCGTGCTTCGGCTTGTGGGCGAAGTCGCCGACCGCGTCCTTGGCCTTGCCGGCACCGTGCTCGATCTTGTCGCTGTACTTGCCCTTGGTCGCCTTGTCGATCGCGCCGCCGGCCTTGTCCACGGCCTTCTCGATCTGGTCGCTGTGCTTGCCCGCGAACTCGCTGGCCTTGCCCTTGAGCTCCTCGGCCTTGCCCTTGAGGTTGTCCATCAGACCCATGGCGATCTCCTTCATCCGCTGTTCCCTGCACAACGACCGTGCCCGGCGAAGCGTTCGCAAACCGGTCCCAACCGGGGAAACGGCCGGAAAAAGTCCGGGGAACAGTCATATCGTCGCGCGGGTGCGGCCTCGTGGCAGCCCGGTCTCCGGTGGCCCGGGGGTTTTGCGAGACTGGAGCGGTGAGCAGCTCCCGTACCCCGCGTGTCATCTCGATCGTCGGCGCGACCGCCGCCGGCAAGTCCGACCTGGCCGTCGCCATCGCCCGCAGTCTCGACGGCGAGGTGATCAACACCGACTCGATGCAGCTGTACCGGGGCATGGACATCGGCACCGCCAAGCTCACCACGGCCGAGCGCGGGGGAGTGCCGCACCACCTACTGGACGTCTGGGACGTCACCGAGGCCGCCAGCGTCGCCGAGTACCAGCGGCTGGCCCGGGCCGAGATCGACCGGCTGCTCGCCGCCGGCCGCACGCCCGTCCTGGTCGGCGGATCCGGGCTGTACGTCCGGGCGGCGATCGACGAGATGGAGTTCCCGGGCACCGACCCGGCGGTGCGGGCCCGGCTGGAGGCCGAACTGGAGCAGGACGGCCCGTACGCGCTGCACCGGCGGCTCGCCGAGTTCGACCCGGCGGCCGCCGAGGCGATCCTCACAAGCAACGGCCGGCGGATCGTCCGCGCCCTGGAGGTCATCGAGATCACCGGGCAGCCGTTCACCGCCAACCTGCCGAGCAACACCGCCGTCTACGAGGCGGTGCAGATCGGCGTCGCCGTGCCGCGCGCCGAGCTGGACGAGCGGATCGCGCTGCGGGTCGACCGGATGTGGGAGGCCGGACTGCCGGACGAGGTGCGGGAGCTGGAGAAGGCCGGGCTGCGGGAGGGGCGGACCGCCTCCCGGGCGCTCGGCTACCAGCAGGTGCTCGACCACTTCGCCGGAGCGTGCACCGAGGACGAGGCCCGGGCCGAAACCGTCCGGGCCACCAAGCGCTTCGCCCGCCGTCAGGAGTCCTGGTTCCGCCGCGACGACCGGATCAACTGGCTCTCCCGGCCGGCCGGCGCCGACCCCGTCGAGCTGCTGGGCCGGTCCCTCGAACTGATCGGGCGTCAGGGAGTTCCGGCCGCGTAGGACGGGTTTCCGGCCAATCCGGCGGTGCACCTGCGCGCGCAGGTGGCCGTGCAGGACGAACCGGCGGTCACGGCCCGATCACGTGATGGCCACGGATCACCCGTCGACCCCGGTCAGGCCCGGAACGCCTCCCTGGACATGCCATCATCGATGCCGTAGGGGTCGGCCAACGGGCCGACCGTGCCCGGCCGCGAGTCCGCTCGTGTCGAACTGTCAGGGGAGGCCGCGTGTCGACGGGTACCGGCCCCGAGTCCGGCCAGAGCGGGAGCGTCACCGCACCGGCCGAAGAGTTCGACGAGTCGACGATGGGCGACCTCCCCGTGCTGACCGGTCTGGAGGCGCCGACCTCCTACGCGGTCGCGGTGCCCGCCCTGGACACCCGCACCCCGCCCGGCGGTGCGGTGCACGAACGGGAGATCCGCCCGCTGCGCCGGCTGCGCTGGTGGCAGACGCTGCCGATCGCCCTGCTGGGCACCCTCGGCTCGCTGATGTTCGCCTTCCCGCTCGCCTTCGGCTCGGCCGGGGCGCGCGCCACCATGGTCGGGATGCTCGGGCTGCTGTTCACCGCCGCCTCGGTCGGCTGGGGCGCGATGGCCGCCCGGCACGCCGGCTACAAGTGGCCGGGGCTGCCGCGCCGGGGCTCCGGGCAGCGGGCCGGCTGGAAGGCGATCGTGGTCTACACCCTGATCGCGCTGGCCGCCTGCGCGCTCGCGGTCTGGCGGGTCGCGTACCTGCGCTGAGCGGGCGGCCCACCGCTCAGTACCATCGGAGGGGTGAGCGCATCCTCTCCCCAGCAGGGCGGCATCCCCTTCTTCAAGGGGCACGGCACCCAGAACGACTTCGTCATCGTCCCGGACCCGGACGGTTCGCTGGAGATCGGTCCCGAGACCGTCGCCGCGCTGTGTGACCGGCGGGCCGGCATCGGCGGGGACGGGCTGCTGCGCGTGGTGCGCGCCGCCGCCGACCCGGCCGCCGCGGGGATGGCCGACCGGGCCGAGTGGTTCATGGACTACCGCAACTCGGACGGCAGCATCGCCGAGATGTGCGGCAACGGCCTGCGGGTCTTCGCCCGCTTCCTGGTCGAGGCCGGCCTGGCCGAGCCCGGCGAGCTGGCCGTCGCCACCCGCTCCGGGGTGCGCACCGCGAAGGTCGCCGAGGCCGCCGCGGACGGCACGCCCGGCGACGTCAC
This sequence comes from Kitasatospora sp. NPDC057542, assembly GCF_042801945.1. Taxonomy (NCBI): domain Bacteria; kingdom Bacillati; phylum Actinomycetota; class Actinomycetes; order Kitasatosporales; family Streptomycetaceae; genus Kitasatospora; species Kitasatospora sp. NPDC057542. The sequence continues at coordinate 4,682 of NZ_JBHVFE010000420.1, read as the reverse complement.
CATCGACATGGGCCGGGCCCGGCTGCCCGGGCCGGACGGCATCGAGGTCGCGGTCGGCGAGCGGCGCTGGCCGGCCCTGAACGTCAACATGGGCAACCCGCACGCGGTGGCCTTCGTGGAGAGCCTGGACCTCGCCGGCGACCTGTTCACCGCGCCGCTCACCAGCCCCGCGGGCGCCTACCCGGAGGGCGTCAACGTCGAGTTCGTGGTGGACCGCGGGCCGCGGCACGTCGCGATGCGGGTGCACGAGCGCGGCTCGGGCGAGACCCGCTCCTGCGGCACCGGCGCCTGCGCGGTGGCGGTGGCGGCCATCCGCCGGGACGGAGCCGACCCGGCGGTCACCGGCGAGGCGGTCTCGTACACGGTGGACGTGCTGGGCGGCCGACTGGTCATCACCGAGCACCCGGACGGCCGGGTGGAGATGACCGGGCCGGCGGTGATCGTGGCCGAGGGGCGGCTGGACGGGCGCTGGTGGGAGTCGGTGCGCTGACGCCTACCCAAGGGGCAGGCCGGTTTGCCCAATTCGTGCGGTGACGAATCCCCCCGATCGGGTGATACTGGTCGCGGACGGGAATCAGGGCGTCGCGGAACGTGCTCCGCTCGGTAGCATGGACCACCGGGTCGATCACCCCTGGGGAGGGGTAGCAGGATCACCCCCCTCGGGAGGGGCGGCGCCCGGCGACCGTTGCCGGAGGTGCCGATGACCATCGAAGCCGGGCAGTCCCTGACGGGGCAGCCGACGACCGTACGGCAGGCCGGGGCCAGGCGGCCCCTCGGAGAGCTCGGCCGGGCAGCCCTCGGCCGGGCCGGGCGGGCCGCGTTACTCGCCACCGGCCGGCCGCCCGTGCCGGACGCCCTGGAGCCGCTCGTCCGGGTCCACCGCCGGCACCACCCCCAGGCCGACCTCGGCCTGCTCGCCCGGGCGTACCGGCTCGCCGAGGCCAGCCACCGCGGCCAGAAGCGCAAGAGCGGCGAGCCGTACATCACCCACCCGCTGGCCGTCACCATGATCCTGGCCCAGCTGGGTGCCGGGACGACGACCTTGGTCGCCTCGCTGCTCCACGACACGGTCGAGGACACCGAGTTGACGCTGGACCAGGTGGCAGCCGGGTTCGGCCCCGAGGTCGCCTATCTGGTCGACGGGGTGACGAAACTGGAGAAGGTCGACTTCGGCGCCGCCGCCGAGGCGGAGACCTTCCGCAAGATGCTGGTCGCGACCGGGGACGACGTCCGGGTGATGGTGATCAAGCTGGCCGACCGGCTGCACAACATGCGCACCATCCGGCACATGAAGCCGGCCAGCCAGGTGCGGATCGCCAAGGTCACCCGGGACGTGCTGATCCCCCTCGCCGAGCGGCTCGGCATCCAGGTGCTCAAGGCGGAGCTGGAGGACATCGTCTTCGCCACCCTGCACCCCGAGGAGCACACCCGCACCCGCGCCCTGATGGCCGGTCACGAGGCCGAGCCGGACACTCTGCTGGAGCCCTTCGCCCGCCAGCTGGCCCGCCAGCTGGCCGAGGCCGGGGTGGCCGCCGAGGTGACCGTCCGGCCCCGGCACTGCGTCTCGCTGCACCGGGTGCAGCTCCGGCGGGCCGCCGTGCCCGGGCCGGACGGGCTGCCGCCGGGGCCGCGGCCGGCCGACTTCGGGCGGCTGCTGGTGGTGGTCGAGGAGAACGCCGACTGCTACGCCGTGCTCGGCGAGCTGCACACCTGCTGGACACCGCTGCCCGGGGAGTTCAAGGACTTCGTGGCCGCGCCCAAGTTCAACCTCTACCAGTCGCTGCACACCGCCGTGGCGCTCAGCGGCGGCGCGGTGGTCGAGGTGCTGGTCCGCACCCGGCGGATGCACGAGGTGGCCGAGACCGGGGTGGTCGCGCTCGGCGACCCGTCCCCGGCCGGCGCCGTGCAGGATGCCGACGAGCTGGACCGCACCGACCCGGCCCGCCCGGGCTGGCTCAGCCGGCTGCTGGAGTGGCAGCAGGAGACGCCCGACCCGGACGCCTTCTGGTCCACGCTCACCGCCGACCTGGCAGGCGACCGCGAGATCACCGTGGTGACGGAGAGTGGCGAAACGCTTCAGCTGAGGGCCGGCGCCACCTGCGTGGACGCGGCCTACCTGCTCGGCGAGGAGACCGGCCACCGATGCATCGGCGCGCGGGTCAACGGGCGGCTCACCGCGCTGTCCACCGTGCTGGAGGACGGCGACCAGATCGCGGTGCTCACCGAGACCCTCCCGGCCGGCGGCGGTCAGCCCTCCGGCCCCGCCCCCGAGTGGCTGGCGCACGCCCGCACCCCGGCCGCCCGGCTGGCCATCGAGCGCTGGCTGGCCGACCACCCGGCCCGGCATCCGGTGGTCCGCACCGGCCCGGCCGGCGGCCAGCCCGCCCCGCCCGGGCGCCCGGCCACCGAGCGGCGGGCCGCCCCGGTCGCGGTGGCCGGACGGCCCGGGGTGTCGGTCCGGCTGGCGCGCTGCTGCACCCCGGTGCCGCCGGACGAGGTGGCCGGCTACCCGATCCGCGGCGGCGCGGTCGCGGTGCACCGCACCGGCTGCCCGGCGGGGGAGCGGATGCGCGCGGACGGGCGGGCCGAGCTGGAGGTCCGCTGGCAGCCGGAGGGCGCGCCGGCCGCCGGGCACCGGGCCACCCTGCGGGCCGAGGCGCTGAACCGGCCCCGGCTGCTCGCCGACCTCACTGCGGCGATCTCCGGCGCGGGCGTCGGCATCGTCTCGGCCGAGGTCGAGCCGCCGCAGGAGTCCCGGGTCCGGCACACCTACACCGTCGAACTGCCCGAGCCGGCCGCGCTGCCGGGGCTGATGCGGGCGATGCTCAAGGTCTCCGGGGTGTACGACGTGAGCCGCCCGCACGCGCCGGAGGGCGGCAGTCCCCCGGACCACCGGCCCGGCGGCCCTGTGGTCCGGGGGAAATGGGGATGACCGGCCCGCGCCGGGCGTGCGACCATCATGGGGAATTCACGGCCGGTCCACGGCGTTCTCCGGGCACAGGAGCCCGGGGCCGCACCCGGGGACCTGAGGGGTAGCTCACCCCGCCCGGGTAGCCGGGGCGGCAGCTGGGCAGACTCCGTACGGGACCGCCGCCGCGGTCCCCGAAGGCCATCCGTACCAGTCAGCCAAAGGACAGAATGACCTCCACGTTCGACACCCGCGACCACGCCGACGCTCCGCGCCGCCTCGACGGTCTGCGGGCGGAAGCCCTCATGGACGAGGACCTCGCGGCCATCGACGAGGACCTCGGCCACCACTACGACGGCGACCAGTACGACCGCAGCGAGCGAGCCGCCCTGCGCCGGGTCGCCGGCCTCTCCACCGAACTCGAAGACGTCACCGAGGTCGAGTACCGCCAGCTCCGCCTGGAGCGCGTGGTGCTCGTCGGCGTCTGGACCGACGGCACGCTGGAGGAGGCGGAGAACTCGATGGCCGAGCTCGCCGCGCTCGCCGAGACGGCCGGCTCCCAGGTGCTGGACGGCCTCATCCAGCGCCGTGACAAGCCCGACGCGGCCACCTACATCGGCTCCGGCAAGGCCCAGGAGCTGCGCGACATCGTTGCCGCCACCGGTGCCGACACCGTGGTCTGCGACGGTGAGCTCACCCCCGGCCAGCTGATCCACCTGGAGGACGTGGTCAAGGTCAAGGTCGTCGACCGGACGGCCCTGATCCTGGACATCTTCGCCCAGCACGCCAAGTCCCGGGAGGGCAAGGCGCAGGTCTCGCTCGCGCAGATGCAGTACATGCTGCCGCGCCTGCGCGGCTGGGGTCAGTCGCTGTCCCGGCAGATGGGTGGCGGTGGCTCCGGCTCCTCGGGCGGCGGCATGGCCACCCGTGGTCCCGGTGAGACCAAGATCGAGACCGACCGGCGCCGGATCCGCGAGAAGATGGCGAAGCTCCGCAAGGAGATCGCCGAGATGAAGAAGGGCCGGGACACCAAGCGCCAGGAGCGCAAGCGCCACCAGGTGCCGTCCGTGGCCATCGCCGGGTACACCAACGCCGGCAAGTCCTCCCTGCTCAACCGGCTCACCGGCGCGGGCGTGCTGGTGGAGAACGCGCTGTTCGCCACCCTGGACCCGACCGTGCGCCGGGCCCAGACCCCGAGCGGGCGGCTCTACACCCTGGCCGACACCGTCGGCTTCGTCCGGCACCTGCCGCACCACCTGGTCGAGGCCTTCCGCTCGACCATGGAGGAGGTCGCCGACGCGGACCTCATCCTGCACGTGGTGGACGGCTCGCACCCCGAGCCGGAGACGCAGCTGGCCGCCGTCCGCGAGGTCGTCGTCTCGGTCGACGCACAGAACGTGCCGGAGATCGTGGTGATCAACAAGGCGGACGCCGCCGATCCGCACGTGCTCCAGCGCCTGCTGCGCCGCGAGCCGCACGCCATCGTGGTGTCGGCCCGCACCGGCGCGGGCATCGAGGAGCTGCTGCAGCTCATCGACGACGAGCTGCCGCGTCCGGCGATCGAGGTGCGGGCCCTGGTGCCCTACACCCAGGGCGCGCTGGTCTCCCGGGTGCACGCGGAAGGCGAGCTGCTCTCCACCGAGCACACCGGCGAGGGCACCCTGCTGCACGCCAAGGTGCCGGCCGAGCTGGCCGCCGAGCTGGAGTACTTCACGGTGGCCCTGCAGGGCTGAGGCCGAAGCGAACGGAGGGGCCCCGGGACGCGTTGCCGTCC
>NZ_JBHVFE010000419.1:0-8019 GCF_042801945.1 Kitasatospora sp. NPDC057542 | reverse complement strand
GGGGCCGAATACGTCTGCCGTGACGGCTCCGGCTCCTACGGCGAGGCGATCCGCCGGGCCCTGCCCGAAGCCGTGCAGGTCAGCGACAGGTGGCAGTGCGCCATGAGGCGCCTTGTCGTATCCCCGATTCAGTCGGGAAGAATTTGGAGGGAGGTTCTTGGGTCCAATGGCTTACCTGATCCGGAAACGGTGAGGGGACCGCAGCATGCCAGGAAAGTGACGACCGGGCCCAGGCATTGGGGACGGGGCGTCGCGGGACCCGCGTGATATGGCGAAAGCTGGATTGCCTGAATTCCAATCCCCAGAAGATTGAAGGTCGAATCCGCCGGAAAGATGCCTGAAACCGGCGCCGTGCCCTGCGACGGCTTGATGCCATGGCCGACGCAACCTCCAGAGCGCGGAGCGATGCCCAGCGAGGGCATTCAAGGGGATGAGTGGAACGCCTACGTCACGCTGTTACGTACGACAAGGACGAACATGGGATCGCCTAAGGGAGGAGATCTTCCTATGGCGACGGAGGCCCCGTAGTAGTCGCCGGAGTCACGACCGGCCGAGGAGGACGGGAAAGCCGTCCGCACGGGCGAAGGGGGCCAGGTGATCGGACACCCAAGAATCGGGAGGTATGCGTAATGCAGAGCGCCGAAACGGTGCTGGGTGTCCTCCGTGAACGCGGCAGGCGCGGCCTGCCGTGCGATGAACTGTATCGACAGATGTTCAACCCGCAGTTGTATCTGTTGGCCTATGGGCGTCTCTATTCCAACAAGGGAGCGATGACGCCCGGGGTCACCGGGGAGACCGTGGACGGCATGTCGCTGGGCAAGATCGAGCACGTCATCGACGCGCTGCGCCACGAGCGCTACCGGTGGAGCCCGGCCAGGAGGGTCTACATCCCCAAAGGGCGGGGCAGCACGAAGCTGCGTCCGCTCGGCCTGCCGCCCTGGAGCGACAAGCTCGTCGGCGAAGTGGTCCGTCTGCTTCTTGAGGCGTACTACGAGCCGACGTTCTCCGACTCCTCCCACGGTTTCCGTCCCCGCCGGGGCTGCCACACCGCGTTAAGTGATGTGGTCCATACCTGGACGGGTACGGCCTGGTTTATCGAGGGCGACATCGCCCAGTGCTTCGACCGGCTTGACCATTCGGTCATGCTCCGAATCCTGGGCGAGAGGATCCGCGACAATCGATTCCTACGGCTGGTGCGCAACATGCTCAAGGCCGGATACATGGAGGACTGGGTCTGGAACGCCACGCACAGCGGAAGTCCGCAAGGCGGGGTTGTTTCACCGATCCTGTCTAATATCTACCTGCACAAAATGGACGAGTACGTCGAGAAGGTTCTGATCCCGGAATACACCCGGGGAGGAGTCAGGCAGTCGAACCGCGCCTTTCATCGGGTGTGGGCGGCTACGGCACGCGCTCGCAAGCGTGGTGACCGCACCACAGTGCGGGAACTGCGCAAGCAACTCCGCAGCATGCCCAGCATGGATACTCATGATCCCGGCTACCGGCGGCTGCGGTATGTGCGTTATGCCGACGACACCTTGCTCGGGTTTGCCGGACCAAAGGCAGAGGCCGAGGAAATCAAGGAGCGTCTGGCACAATTCCTGCGTGATGAACTCAAGCTGGAATTGTCGCCGGAAAAGACGCTCATCACTCATGGCCGCACCCAGGCCGCGAGGTTCCTCGGCTACGACATCACCGTGCACCACAACGACCGCAAGATCACCGGCGGACGACGCTCCGTCAATGGGGTCATCAGATTGCGCGTCCCTCGTTCGGTGGTATCTGCCAAGCAAGCCCAGTACATGGAGCGCGGCAAACCCGCGCGTCGGCCCGAACTGCTGAACCAGGACGATCACGTCATCCTCAGCACCTACGGGTCGGAGTACCGCGGCATCGTCCAGTACTACCTGATGGCCGGCGACGTCTTCCGACTCGCCCGGCTGCAATGGGTCATGGAGACCTCGATGTTGATGACGCTGGCGAACAAGCACCGCTCGTCGGTGTCGAAGATGGCCCGCAAGTACGCGACCACCATCGAGACACCGCACGGGCCGCGCAAGTGCTTCGAGGCCCGCGTCGAACGCATCGACAGGAAGCCACTGGTCGGACGGTTCGGCGGGATCCCGCTGCGACGGGACAAGAAGACGGTCATCACCGACCGTCGGCTGGCCCCGGTCAACACCAAGCGCAAGGAACTGGTCACCAGACTCCTCGCCGGGCGATGCGAGGCGTGCGGGCGCGTCGACGAGGTGGAAGTCCACCACGTCGCCAAGCTCGCCGACCTCGGAAAGCCAGGACCAGACCGGCCCCCGTGGGCAGATCTCATGGCCACACGGCACCGCAAAACCCTTGTGGTCTGCGGAAATTGCCACGCAACCATCCACGGAAGGAAGTCCGTCCCAGCACTCACGGAGTAGTCACTGGAGAGCCGGGTGCGGTGACAAGTCGCAAGCCCGGTTCGGGCTGGGGGCCGTGGGAAAAGGGCCTGCTCAGCAGGCACCTCGCCGACGGCCCACCAGTACTCTCTGGAGCAACCTGTGTGGCAAGGTCCTGGCCGAGGTCCGCTCGCACGCCGCCTGCTGGGCCACCGCGGTGAACCCCGCCCGGCCCGGGGGTGTACGCGAGCGGACCACCCGCGAGCGCTGGCAGCGAGTCCACAATCTGCTTGGCCAGGGCGTCGGGCTGCTCGAATGCGCCCGCCGCCTCGACGTCGCCCTGAACACCGTCAAGCGGTACGCCCGCATGAAGGAGCCCACCGGCGACCGCCGCGCACCGCGCTACAAGCCCACGCTCGTCGACCCCTACCGCGACCACCTCCGCGCCCGCCGCACGGAAGACCCGGCCATCCCCGTGCTCCAACTCTTCCGGTAGATCAAGGAGTTGGGCTATACCGGGAGCCTCAATCTGCTCTACCGCTACATCACCCAGGGCCGCGTCGAGGGCGACAAGCCGGTCACTATCCCGCAGCGTTTCGCCCGCCTCCTGCTCACCCGCCCCGAGAATCTGCGCGACAAGGACACCGCACTACTGGGGGAGCTCACCGAAGCCTGCCCCGAGATGGCCGAACTCGCCAGCCTCGCCGGCGAGTTCGCTCAGCTGCTGACCCCAGCGGAGGGCAACGACGCCAAGCTCACCGACTGGATCACGACAGCCCGCGCCGCCGACCTGCCCCACCTGCACTCCTTCGCGAACGGCCTTGAACTCGACCGTGCCGCCGTCGACGCCGGACTCACCCTCCCGTTCCACAACGGCCGCACCGAGGGAGTCAACACGTGGACCAAACGGATCATGAGGCAGATGCACGGCCGAGCCGGGTTCCCCCTGCTCCGCCACCGCATCCTCCTCCGGTGATCACCACAGAGCGTTACCACCGATTACGGGACAGAGCCGTTGGCTGGACACACCCTCTGGTCGCTACGGCCGCCTAGCTAGGCCGGCACTCCCTCACCGAGGCCCTGGACAACCCCAACAACCGCGCCGCCTATGACCAGCTGTGCCAGCCGTTCCGGCCGAACCGGTGCCACATCGGGGCGTCGGCGCCGAAGCGGCGCAGCAGCGGGAGGGTGGTGGCCACGACCGGCAGGGCGCGGTGGTGGTCGCGGGCGGTGGCGGTGTCGTAGTACGCGGGGTACGGCGGCGCGTACCACGTGTCCTCGGAGGCGGCCTCGACCTCGTCCATGCGGTGCAGCAGTCGCTCGTGGTCCGGCTTGGCCTTCTCCTCCCTCTGCTCCGGGGTGAGCCGAGGCGGCCGGCGGCGCGCTCCTGGTTCCACAGCAGCGAGGGTGGCAGGCAGGTCCTGCTCAAACTGCTCGCGGGTGTCGGCAGGCTGTGGAGCATGAAGCCGAAGGCCCGTCCGGTGGATCGGTTCTGATCCACCGGACGGGCCTTGGCGTACTGTCGGTTACTGCTGGTCAGTAGTCCTCGAACTCCGGCCGGTCGTCCCGTTGGCCGTTGAGCTGCCCGGTCACCCAGGCGATGGACTCGGGACGTTCGCCGGTGGCGGAGCGGCAGAATTCTTCGATGACGGCTCTGACCTGCGTGAGCGGTATCGCGCTGGCGGGGTCATGGAACCGGGGGTAGTGCGGATCGGAGACGAGTTGCGAGTCGATTTCGGTTGGGGTGGGGTTGCCGGAGATCCATAGGTGGTCGTAGATTCCGCCCACCCGGGGAGGGAGATTGTTCGTCCACCATGCAATGACCCCGAAGCCGGTCGCCTCGTTGGCCGCGACGCTAAGGTAGGCGCATGGGTGCTTGGCCTGCGGTTCGATAAAAGGCCAGGCACCCTACGCGCGCTTGACAGGCCCGGCCCTCATGGGTGCAGCGATGACTTTTCGAGCCCGACAGGCGTTCAGCTGGCCGCCAGGGCTGCGCCCAGCGGCGTGTGCTCGTAGCGGACGGCCCGGCCGGTGCGAGTGCGGGTGACCAGGCCGGCATCGCGTAGCACCGCCAGATGGCTGCCGACGGTGCCTAGGCTCAGGCCGAGCTGGGCGGCCAGCTGCGTCGTTGTTGCAGGCACGTCCAGCGCGCGGAGCACGTCCGCGCGGCGGGGGCCGACCAGTCGGCTCAGGGCCTCGCTGCTCGGTGCACCCGCCACTGGGCCGAGCAGGTCCGCGATGCCCCGCGCGGGATAGACCAGGGCGTAGGGCCATGGCGGCTCGACGTAGCTGATCAGAGTGCCGAACACCGTCGGCATCAGCAGCAGGCCCTTGCCGGCCAGCCGGTGCCGGTCCCATTCGGTACGCGAGCCCGTGCGCACCTCGATGGTCCCGGTCTGCCCCTCGGAGCGCCAGGTCACCCGGGGGTCGAGATCGGACAGCGCTGCCGCCCAGCCGTACATCGCCAGGTGCCCGGCGCGGCGGACGAGGTCACGCTCCAGCACCGCGCGCAGCCGCGGCCAGTCCGGCTCGACCAGCGCCTGCCAGCTTGCCTCGAGCGCGTCGGCGAGCTGGGTGACCACGTCTGGCGCGTCGAGGATGCGCTGCACGTAGCGCGGCGGCGTGCGCAGTCCCGCCAGGTTGCGGGCCAGTTCCAGGCGTGCGCGGTGCAGGGGCGTGGCGCGCACGGCGGCCAGCTCGGTGGCGAAGTCGCCACCGGAGCCCGACGGCGGCGGATGGATGAAGTCGGCGTTGTAGGCGCCGTGGCGGAACAGCGCCGTCAGCGCCCCGACTGCGGGCACCTGCCGGCGCAGCTGTTTGTACCGGGGCGCGATGCGTTCGGCCCACGGCCGGAGCGGGCCGGCGGTCTGCACGCCGGCTGCGACGCGCAGCGCCTGCATCGCCTCGCCCAGCGGCGAGATCGCGTAGCGGGTACGCGCCACGTCGACGGGTCCCACCTCGATGGCCAGCATGTTTTGCCTCCACACGAAAGCATAGTCACCATGGCTGGGCTGCCGTGATGCTGTCGGCCATGACCACCACGCCCGTCGCGGCACGCCCGGCCACCTACCGCGAGGTATTCGCTGTGGGCCAGTTCCGCGTGCTGTTCGGCAGCTACACGCTCTTCCTGATCGGCGAGACGGTGCGGATGCTCGCACTGTCCGTGATCGTCTACTCGGCGACCGGGTCGGCGCTGATGTCGGCGCTGGCGTATGCGGCAGGCTTCCTGCCCTATGCCTTCGGCGGCACGCTGCTGCTGGCTTTCGCCGACCGCTGGCCCCCGCGCACCGTCATGATCGGCTACGAGGTGCTGCGCACCGCGGTCAGCATCGTGCTCGCCACCGGTCTACTGCCGGTACCGGCCATGCTGGCACTGGTGTTCGTCACCGGTTTGCCCAGCGCCGTCGCCTCCGCTTCGCGCACCGCCCTTTTGCCCGACCTGCTAGACGGCGACCGCTACGTGCTCGGCCGTGCCGTCTTCTCCATGACGGCCGGCGGCACGCAGGTGCTCGGCTTCGCCGCCGGAGGCATGCTGATCGCCGCTGTCGGCGCACCAGGCGCGCTCTGGATCACCGCCGCGACCTGCCTGGCCTCGGCGGGCCTGCTACAACTGCGCCTGTCCCACCACCCACGCCGCCGCACCGGCGGTGAGGCCGGCATCAGCGAGACCTGGCAGGTAAACCGGGCGCTGCTGCGCCGGCCTGCGGTCCGGGCGCTGCTGCTGGCGCAATGGCTGGCACCGGCGCTGATGGTCGGCGCCGAGGGCGTGCTGGTCCCGTACGCCGCGCAGGTCGGCGCACCTGACGCAGCCGGCCTGCTGTTCGCAGCGGTGGCCGCCGGGATGTTCGCCGGCAACCTGATCGTCGGCCGCCTGGTAAGCCCTGAGGGCCGGGAGCGGCTGGCCCGCCCCCTCGCGCTTGCGCTCGGATCGCCGCTGCTGGGGTTCGCGCTGCACCCCGCACCGGGATACGCCGCCATCCTGCTGACAGTGTCCGGTTTCGGCGTCGCCTACCAGCTCGCACTGGCCCGCAGGTTCCTCGACGCGGTGCCCGAGACGCAGCGCGGTCAAGCGTTCGGCCTGCTGCTGACCGGAACGATGACGCTGCAGGGCCTGGCCGCCGCAGCCGGAGGCGCGTTGGGCGAAGTCGCGGCTCCGGCGCTGGTCGTCACACTGGCCGGCGCGGCCTCGGCCATCGCCGCCCTGACGTCCTGGCGAACGCTGTCGCCCACACCCTGAAAGCCCTTCATCACATCGTCGTGGCCGACCGGCCGATCGTCGCCATCACCTGCGCCAACACCGCCGGCGGCCCGGTCGGCACGATCGCCGACTGGACCACCGACGACTCCCACCCCCTGCCCGGTGGCCGCCAGCAGATCGCCGATGCGGTCCTGGCCGGCGCCGGACCCCGGGGCCTGCCAGGCACCATCAACGAGGTCCAGGCCCTGACCCGCAAATCACTGGCAGCCGCACGGTGACCTCGACTTCACCGGCCGCATCCCGATCCTCGCGTGCACCCTCGACCAGCTGACAGCCCGCGGCCCGCACGCCCGATCTGGTAGCGCTTCGGCAGCCACCAGTGGCAGAACCTCACCGACGCCCTCGCCGACACCGAGTACCTCACCCGCACCCGGGCCCGCCTCGCCGCCGAGGAGCAGGCCGCCGAAGACGAGAAGGAACAGCGCCTGGAAGCCACCCGCTGCCCAGGCTGCAACCGCCGCGAGGACGAGTACGACTGGACGCCCGGCGCCAGCGACGGCACCAAGCCCTGCTACCACTGCCGCAAGGAAGCCGACGACACCCGCGAGCACAACGCCCTGCTCGCCGCCCGCCGGGCGAACGCCGCCATGCACCCCTGCCACACCTGCCAGGGCTCCACCGGAGGCAAACCGGACTCGATCGCCGAACTACGCAAGCCGGCCGACCCGTACCGCCTGGAATGCCCCGACTGCGACGACAACCGCCACACCAACGGCCGCCCGCCGATCCTCCTTCCCATGCCCACCAACCGCGACCGCCGCCGCGCCGCCGCCGGCAAACTCGACGACCCGTACTGGAACATCCGCCTGCACCACGCGAAGGAGTACCCCAACCGCTGACCCGGCCCCATGGAACGGCAGCGACCGAAGCGACCGACACCGAAAACAGGCCGACCAGGCGGTGCGCGCCACGAGCAATGGGGGTGCAGCGCGCACCGCCCGCCCGATCCTGCCAGGGCCCCGCTGCCCGCCCCTGCGCCGGGCGACCTCTTGCGCCCGGCTGACCGCGTGGGAAGAGGTGTCGCCGGGGGCCACGGGCTTGCCCGGCCGTCCCCGGCCTGCGTCGATCGGTGCGGCTTGCCCGGCCCCACTCCCAACGCCGGAGCAGCCGGATCGAGTCGACCTCGTCCGGGCTCCAGGGCGCCATCGTCTCCGCCCACCAGGCGACCCGGTTCGTCCTCGACGGCACCCGCCCGCACATCATCCGGCCGCGCAACCGGCGCGCGCTGCGGTTCGAGGTCGCCGCCCAGGTCGTCTACGCCCGCCTCGTCCACCACCCTGGCACGCGCCCGAACAACTTCCTCGGCCGGGCGCTGCGCGAAGGTCGCTGACCCTTGAGTGCTGCACTGACGTACGGCGCCGTCCCCGCCGGCCCAGGTACGAGGCC
>NZ_JBHVFE010000418.1:0-8027 GCF_042801945.1 Kitasatospora sp. NPDC057542 | reverse complement strand
CCCGGGAAGCGCAGGATTCCGCGCCCCCGGACCGGCACTCTCGTTATGATCGCCACCAGTCGCCGGGGAGGAGGGCCCGCGCATGTCCGAGAGCACACCTCGGCCGAGCTCCCTGATCCACACCGTCTACGGCGAGTTCGTCCGCCGCCTCGGCGGCTGGATATCCATCGCCGACCTGATCGCGCTGCTGGCCGAGCTGGACGTCGACGGCCCGGCCGTCCGCTCGGCGACGTCCCGGCTGAAGAAGGCCGGCACCCTGCTCCAGGAGCGCCGCGCGGGGACCGGCTACCGGCTCGCCCGGGCGATGGAGCCGGTCTTCGAGGAGGGCGACCGGCGGATCTTCCACAGCCTGGAGCCCGCCGAACTCGCCGACGGCTGGGTGGTGGCGGTCTTCTCGGTGCCCGAGTCCGCCCGCGCCCACCGCCACCAGCTGCGCTCCCGGCTGAGCTGGCTCGGCTTCGGCAACGCCGCCCCCGGGGTCTGGCTGGCGCCCGCCCGGCTGCTGCCGGACGCCCGCCGGCTGCTGGACCGGCTCGGGCTGAGCGCCTACGTCCATCTGTTCCTCTCCGCCGAGTACGCCGGCTTCGCCGACCTCCCCACCGCGGTGGCGAGTTGGTGGGACCTCCCGGCGATCGAGGCGCAGTACGCGGCCTTCGCCGACGCCTGGCGCCCGGCCGCCGAGGAGCTGCGCGGACGGTCGCCGGTCGACCCGGCCGAGGCGTTCCGCGACTACGTGCCGATGCTCACCCGGTGGCGCCGGCTGCCGTACCTGGACCCGGGGCTGCCCGCGCAGCTGCTTCCCGCCGACTGGAACGCGGTGCCGGCCCGGGCGGTGTTCACCGAGCTGCACGGGCTGCTCGCCGAGCCCAGCCTCCGCTACGTCGAGAAGGTCACCGGTCTGGTGCCGCGAGACCCGGCACCGCACGAGGAGCGGCCATGAACCGGCACACCCCCGCCGACCTGCTGATCCGCGCCGCCGCCGTGCATACCCTGGTGCCCGGCGAGCCGCCCCGCCGGGCGATCGCCGTCACCGGCGGCCGGATCACCGCCCTCTCCCCGTGCCCGACGGGCTGGACGCCCTGATCGGCCCGGCCACCGAGGTGGTGGACGCCCCGGGCGCGACCGTCCTGCCCGCCTTCGACGACACCCACACCCACCTGATCCTGGCCGGGCACAGCGTCCACGGCGTGCCGGTCCACCGGGCCCGTGACCTCACCGGGTTCCTCGGCCTGATCCGCGAGCGCGCCGCCCGCACCCCCGCCGGGGAGTGGATCCACACCACCGTCAACTGGCAGGAGGTGCTGCTGGCCGAGCAACGGATGCCCACCACCGGGGAGTTGGACACGGCCACCACCGAGCACCCGGTGCTGGTGCGTCGCGGCGCGTACAACATGGTGCTCAACTCCGCCGCGCTGCGGCTGGCCGGGATCACCGAGTCCACCGAGGCACCGCCCGGTGGTGTGATCGAGCGCGACGGGCGCGGGCGGCTCACCGGCCGGCTGATCGACCGGGCGGTCGAGCTGGTCGAGCGGGTGCTGCCGCGCCCCACCCTCGCCGAGCGGGTCGAGGGGCTGCGCGCCGCTTCCGCCGACTTCGCCGCCACCGGGATCGGCACCGTCCGCGACTGCCTGGTCCCGGTCGAGGACCTCGCGGTGCTGGACGCCGCCCGGGCCGAGGGCGCCCTCGCCGTTCGGGTCCGGGCGCTGGTCTCCGGCTTCGCCGCCCGCACGCCGCAGCAGGTGGACGCGTTGCTGGACCGGATGGACGACTGGCGCGCCACCGGCCGGGACGACGACCGACTGCGCCTCTGGGGCGTCAAGTTCGGCATCGACGGCGGTTTCGAGGCGGGCGCGGTGGAGGAGCCGTACCAAGGGCAGCCGTGCTACCACGGCCGGCTGCTCTGGGAGCCGGCCGAGCTGCTCGCGGCGGTGGACCGGGTGGTCGGGCGGGGCTGGCGGGTCGGGGTGCACGCCTGGGGCGACCGCGGGCTGCGCGTGCTGCTGGACGTCTTCGAGCAGGTGGCCGAGCGGCGCCCCGGCCTGCCGCCCGGCACGCTGGTGGTCGAGCACGGCGGCCTGGCCCGCCCCGAGCAGCGGGCCCGGGCGATCGCGCTCGGCACCCCGGTGACGGTCCAGCATCCGCTGCTGCACGACGGCGCGCCCACCCAGCAGCGGGCGTGGGGCGAGGAGCGCACCGCCGCGCTCTTCCCGCTGCGTGAGTGGCTGGACGAGGGCGCGTTGATCACCGGCGGATCGGACTTCCCGGTCGGCCCGTACGGCGCGATGGTGTCGGTGTGGGGCATGACCACCCGGAGCACCACGGCCGGAGTGGTCGGCCCGGAGCACGCGATCAGCCGGGCCGAGGCGGTCGCACTGCACACCGTGAACGCGGCCCGGCTGACCGGCGAGAGCGCGGTGCGCGGCAGCCTGCGGCCGGGGGCGTTCGCCGACCTCACGGTGTGGCCGCTCGATCCGCTGGACTGCCCGGTCGACGCGCTGCGCGAGCTGCGACCCACCCGCACGGTGGTGGGTGGACTTACCACGCACCACAGTTGACGCGCCGTCAGGCCGCGACGAGCTCCCGCAGGTCGATGCCGCGGTGCAGCGCACGCAGGTCCTCGTGCAGCGTGGACGGCGGAACGGCGAGCACCCCGCAGCGGGCCCGCTTCAGGCAGTGCCGGGTGACCGAGCGGCGCATCAGCCCACGCGTCCGGGCCCGGAGGCCACCCTGCTCGCCGGTGCTGACCACCAGCAGGTCGCCCGGACGGTCGGCGAGCTCGGTCAGCACCGCCGCGGCCTCGCCGCGCACGACCAGCGGCCGCACCGGCACGCCGATCGGCAGGCCGCCGAAGGCCTGCTCCAGTGCGCCCTCCATCCGCGCCTCGGCAAGCTCCTGCCAGGCCCGCAGCAGCGGCGGGCACGGCCGGGCGCGGTAGTTGCGCTCGCCGCCGACCGGCGTCCAGGCGAGCACCGGGACCAGAACGGCCTGCCGGGCCCGGGCCTCCTCGGCCGCCCGATGCAGGGCGGTCAGGCTGTGCAGTGAACCGCTGACTCCGACGATGACGCGGGCGCCGTCCGACATGATCCTTCACTTTCCGATGCCAAAACTCTTCAATGTCTGCGATTAGGCTGCCACAGTCGCCACTTAGCCTGCAAATCGAAGGCATTCACTGAATATCACCTTGCATCGCTCGGCATATCCATGCCCCGGCCGTCCACCGGCCGGACCTCCTGGAGCAGCCCCCAGGTGAAGTCGGCCTCGCACGCGCGCAGCCGCCCGTCGGCGTCCGGCGCCACGAAGTCCAGCCGGAACCTGGTCGGCGCGCTCCCCTCGCGCGGCACGGCGGGCGGGAACGCGACCCCCACGTCGCCCACCACGCAGCTCCACGGCGCGAGGTCGGCCAGCGTGCGCAGCACGGGCGCCGGGGCGCCCGCCGCCCGCACCAGCCACTCGTTCAGCAGCGGCCCGCCGATCTCCGCCGGACCGAGCAGGATCTCGAAGCGCAGCTCCGGCCAGAGCGGTAGCGTCCATTGCCGCGCGACACAGGCGAGGTCCCCGATCCGGCGCGGCACGCTCGCCTCGGCCGGCCCGAGCACGGCGGCGTACCGGGCGGCGCCGCGCGGAAACCGGGGCGCGCGGACCATCGCCTGCCAGCGCTTGTTGGCCTCCCGCATCGAGGTCCGGGTGGCACCGAGCCGCCGCACCGCCTCCTCGACCAGCCCGGGCTGGAAGTCGGCCATCCGGCGCAGCAGCACCAGCTGGAACTCGGTCACCCCGAAGCCGTTGATCGCCATGTCGAAAGCCTGGACCTTTCTGTTCGAGCATATGTTCGAATGGCGGCGTACGCTGGCCTCATGCACGGCACCGTCCACCTCCAGCCCTCGCTGTTCGACGACGCGGGCCACAGCGGCATCCGCCTCGGCCCGCTCGACGGCCTGCGCCGGCTGCCGCTCGGCGACGGCGCCTGGCTGGACCTGCTCCCGGGCTGGCTGCACGGGGCGGACGAGCTCTTCGAACAGCTGGCCACCACCGTGCCCTGGCGGGCCGAGCGCCGCGAGATGTACGAGCGGACGGTCGACGTCCCACGCCTGCTGGCCTCCTACCCGGCGCAGGCCGAGCCGCCTCACCCGGTGCTCGGCCTGGCCCGGGCGGCGCTGAGCCGGCACTACGCCGAGGAGCTGGGCGAGCCGTTCCGCACCCTCGGCCTCTGCTACTACCGGGACGGCCGGGACAGCGTGGCCTGGCACGGCGACCGGATCGGGCGCGGCGCCCGCGAGGACACCATGGTGGCGATCCTCTCCGTCGGCGAGCCGCGCACCCTGGCGCTGCGGCCCCGGTCCGGCGGCGCGGCGGTCGTGCGCCATCCTCTCGGTCACGGGGACCTGGTGGTGATGGGCGGCTCCTGCCAGCGCACCTGGGAGCACGCGATCCCCAAGACGGCCCGCCCGGTGGGCCCGCGGATCAGCATCCAGTTCCGGCCGCACGGAGTGTCCTGATCCCCCGCTTGCCGCGCACCCGCCGGGCGCGGAGGCTGGCGAGTGGGGCCGGTGGCGCTCAGCACCGGACACCGGGCCCGCCAGGAGGGCCGCATGCCGAAGCCGGGCATCTACCGCGCCGGAGTCCCGTGCTGGGTCGTGCTCACGACGCCGGACACCGCACGGGCACAGGCCTTCTACGGTGCGCTGTTCGACTGGGAGTTCGTCCCGACCGGCCCCGCCGAGGCGGTGGCCACCCGGTACGGCGCCCAGGTCGCGGCCGTCGAACGGGCCCGGCCGAGCGACCCGCCCGCCGTCTGGACCACCTTCCTCGCCTGCCCCGACCCGCTGCGCACCCTCGCCGTCGTCCGGACCGCCGGCGGGCACCTCGCCCGAGAGCCACACGAGGTGCCCGAGCAGGGTCGAGCCGCGCTCGCCGTCGACCCGCTCGGCGCGCGCTTCGGGCTCTGGCGGGCCGGCACCATCGACGGCGCCGGCCTGGTCGACGAGCCGGGCACGCTCGCCTGGAACGAACACCTCTCCCCCGACCCCGGCGCCGCCCGGTCCTTCTACCGCCGGGTCTTCGGCTACACCTACGACCGGCCGCGGGCGGGCCACACGCTCGCCCGGGTGGCGGGCCGCCCCGCGTGCAGCATCGGCCCCTCCGGCGCGGGCGCCCGCTGGCTGGCGCACTTCGCGACCGAGGACACCGACCGCACCGCCGACCGGCTGCGCGCGCTCGGCGGCACCGTCGTCACCGGGCCGGAGCCGGCGCCGTTCGGCCGCACCGCGCTGGTCCGGGACGACGCGGGCGCGGAGTTCGTGCTGGTCGCCGTCCCGGCCCGCGACTGCGCGGCGGCCGCCTGAACCCGGACCGCCGGATCACCCCCCTCGCCCACGGAGCCGGCACCATTCCTGTCGGACCGTCAACTTTCCTGCCTGGCAACAAGATTCATCAGCGCCCCGCGCCCTGTGGCGACCGGCCCCGCCGAACCGGCCGTCCGTTGCGAGCGCTACCGTGCTGGTATGAGTTCCTTCCTGCGCGCGTACCTGGTCGACCCCGCGGAGCTCCGCGCCCGCGTCGGCAGCGGCGACGAGGGGGCGGTGGACGAGGCCCTCGCCTACTTCGGCCCGTCCCTGGACAGGTCCGACGAACACTTCGCCGACGAGATCGCGCAGGGCGCTCCGACCGCTCTGGAGGCGCTGCGCGCCGTGGTGCACGGCGGGCCCTTCTCCGACAGCGAGGACCACGCCTTCCAGTACGCCTTCGCGTACCGGCGGCTGTGCTGGCTGGTCGGGCAGCCCCTGGAGGTCGACTCCTTCGGCCCGTTCCGGGGCAACTGGCTGGAGGTGGTCGACGAGGGCCTGAAGGCGTACGGGATCACCGCCGTCTCGGTCGCGGACTTCCAGTGCGGTGGCGGGCTTCCCGCTGAACTGCCCCACTGCGACGTGCCGTCCTGCAGCACCTGGTCGGCCGAGGACTGCCGGAAGGCACTGGACCGGTTCGAACAGGCCGAGCGCGCGGGCCGCACCCCCGCGCCGGAGCGCGAGGTGGCGGAGGCCGTCGCGGAGATCGTCCGCTGGCTCCGGCTCGCACGGCATCGGAAGGACGCCGACATCGTCGGCTTCGTCTCCTGAGCCCGTGAGCCGCAGAGCCCGGACGACCTCCGAGCAGCCCGCTCCCTGACCGCCGCGGGAGTCCCGGACGGCGACGGGACTCCCGGCTGCTGCGCACCCGCGGGCGTCAGTCCTTCACCGCACCGGCCAGCCCGGAGACCAGCTTGCGCTGCACCGCGATGAAGAAGATCAACACCGGCACGGTCATCAGCGTGGACGCCGCCATGATGCCGCCCCAGTCGTTCTCGTCCGGCTTGAAGAAGACCAGCAGCGCCGAGGGCAGCGTCTGGTTCTGGGTGGCGCTGATGATGAAGGTCTTGGCGAAGACGAAGTCGTTCCACGCCGCGATGAAGGAGAACACGCTGGTCGCGGCGAGGCCCGGAGCCACCAGCGGTAGCAGGATCCGCCACAGGATGCGGGTCCGGCTCGCCCCGTCGATCTGCGCCGCCTCCTCGATCGAGACCGGGACGGCCGCGACGAAGCCGCGCATCATCCAGATCCCGAACGGCAGCGAGAACGCCAGCTGCACCAGGACCAGGGAGGCCAGGGTGTTCAGCCCGATGCCCGGGGCGAACCGTCCCGCGTCGCGGAACATGAAGAACAGCGGGATGGTCAGCGCCTCGACCGGGATCATCTGGGCGATCAGGAACATCACCATGATGGTGGTGCGGAACCGGAACCGGAACCTGGTCACGGCCACCGCTGCCAGGAAGACCACGATCGCCGACAGCACCACCACCGACAGCGCGACGACCAGGCTGTTCACGAAGTAGCGGCCGAAGCCGTCCACGCTGAGCACCTGCCGGAAGCTCTCCAGTGTGGGGTGAGCGGTCCACGGCTTGGGGTCGAGCGACTGGATCTCGCCCTTGGGCTTGAAGGCCGAGAGCACCATCCAGAAGATCGGGAAGGCGGTGACCACGGCCAGCACGATCGCGCCGGTGTTGGCGGCCAGGCGCCACCGGCCGCGGGTGTTCCGGAGGCCGCGGGTGTTCCGGGGCGGCTTCACGGCAAGGGGGTTCGCCGGGCTCACAGTTCGTTCCCCGTCCGTCGCAGGGTGCGGATGTACAGGACCGTCGGGATCACCAGGATCAGCAGCATGACCACGCCGATCGCCGCGCCCAGCCCGTACTGCGAGGAGGCGAACGCCTTCTGGTACGCGTACACGTTGAGCACCAGGTTCTGGCCGGCGATGCCGCCGCCCTCGGTCATGACGTAGATCTGGGTGAAGACCTTGAAGTCCCAGATCACCGACTGGATCACCACGATGGTCAGGATCGGCCGCAGCATCGGCGCGGTGATCCGGCGGAAGGTGGTCCAGGTGTTGGCGCCGTCCAGGGCGGCCGCCTCCATGATCTCCTCCGGGATGGCCCGGATGCCCGCGTAGAGGGTGACCATCACGAACGGGTAGGAGTGCCACACCACCACGGCACCGACGATCAGGAACGCCGTCCACTTGTCGTAGAACCAGTTGAACTCGTGGAAACCGGAGAACCCGAGCCCCTCCAGGGTGTGGTTGACCAGGCCGAGGTTGGTGTCGAACAGGAAGCTCCACACCGTCGAACCGGTCATCGCCGGCGCCGCCCAGGCGGCCATCGCCGCGGTGGTCAGCGCCAGCCGCGGCCACCGGCCGACCTTGGTGAGCAGCACCGCGAGGGTGGCCCCGACGGCCAGGGTGGCGACCACGCAGAACGCGGCGAAGCCGATGGTCTGGAACAGCACCGTCCAGAACTGCTGGTCCTCCAGGATCTTCGTGTAGTTGCCGAGGCCGACGAAGGAGGTCGGAGCGCCGCCGGAGGCCTGGGCCTGCCCGAAGTCCAGGACGGACAGCAGGCCGAGCTGGTAGATCGGGTAGGCGACCAGCGGGATCAGGACGACCGCGGCCGGCAGGAGCAGCAGCAGCGGGGGCCGCCGGCGCCGGCCGCCCGGGGGTGCTGT
>NZ_JBHVFE010000417.1:0-8038 GCF_042801945.1 Kitasatospora sp. NPDC057542 | reverse complement strand
GGTCGTGGATCGTTCCCGCCGGAGCGAGGGGTCGGCGCCCCCTCCGGCGTCGTGCGGTCAGCTGCCGTAGCGCAGCGAGACGGTGTCGCCGAGGTGGACGGTGGTGGCCCGGGTGGCGGCGGTGGCGGTGGCACCGTCCAGGCTGACCTTCCAAGTGGAGGAGCCGCCGTTGGCCGTGCCGTTGAGCGCGGTGATGGTGCCGCCGCCGGTGGACGGGGTGACGGAGGTGACGCAGCCGCTCGGGGTGGCGGTGCCCGCCGGGTCGAGGACGTCGCCGAGGGTCGTGGTGGTGCCGGTGGGGGTGAGGGTGACGGCGCAGACCCTGAGCGCGCTGGTGCCGTCGTCGACGACCAGGGAGAGGCGGGCGGCCGTGCCGGCGGTGAAGTCGGTGGTGGCGGCCCAGGTGGGCTCGCCCGCGGTGGTCGGGGTGGGCGGGGTGGCGGTGAACCCGGCGCCGGCGACGGCGCGCAGGCCGTCGACGGAGGCGTAGGGCGACGGGCTGGTGTCGGTGGGCAGGTACTTGAAGCCGCCGCCGGGCTTGAACTGCTGGGCGATGAGGAAGTCGACCGGAGTCTTGCCGGTGCCGCTGGTGAAGTCGGCGCCCTGGGGGTTGATGCCGCAGGCGTTGAGGCCGGACACGGCCCAGCCGTTGGAGTCGGTGTTGACCCCGAACATGGCGTTGAAGGCGCCGGAGGCGGCGAGCTTGCCCTTGAGGAAGTTCTTGGCGGCGACGATCGCCGGGTCGGTGTTGGGCACGCCGCCTGCGCACAGGGAGGCCATGGCAGCGCCGGTCATGTCGATGTCGCTGCCCTGGGCGAGCGCCGTCGGGTCGCCCGCGGCCTTGCTGTAGTTCCAGCCGCCGTCGTTGTGCTGGTTGGCGCGCACCGCCGTGACGGAGGCGTCGATGAGCTTCTGCGGGGAGCGCTGGGCGCCGGCCTGGGTCTTGGCGCCGGCTAGGGCGAGCAGGCCGAAGACGGTGCCGTTGAAGTTGGCGGACGGCCCGTAGTAGCCGGGCTCGGCGCTCTGCCAGTAGGCGGTGAGGTCGGCAAGGAGATTGCGGCCGGGGCCGACGCGGGCGGGGTCGATGCCCGCGGCGTAGGCGTTGAGGATGCCGCGCTCGTAGTCCGTGGCCACGGGCGAGGCGCTGGGCCGGCCGGGGGCGGCGAGCTGGTTGCGGTACACCAGGCGGGCGTTCTTGGTGGTGTCCCCGCCGGGAGTGACGTCGGCGGCGGCCGTTCCAGCGGCGGCGAGCGCGCTGAAGGCCCACTCGTTGGAGAGCCCGCCGCCGGTGACGTAGCTGCCGTCGGCGGCCTGGAGAGACTTCAGGTACGTGACGCCGGTGCTCCTGGAGGTGGCTATCTGGGCCGGGGTGGCGGTCGCGTGGGCGGGGACGGCAGAGAGCAACAGGGCACCGGCCGCCAGCGCGACGGTGGTCGCCGAGGCAGCACGGGATGGGGTGAGGAGGGGCACGGGACAGGCTCCTTGGGGTGGCGGGCGCCGACCCTGCCCCGGAATTCCTGCGTCCACTCGGGGCGCGCGACTGCCGGAGCGGTCGCCGCCCGGATCGCGTGGGCCGGCTTTCGCCGTGGTGCACGGCCGGGCGGGCATTCGGGCTCGGGACGGCACGACCACCGCCCCACACCGCTGCGCGTCAGCCCCGGATTCGCACCGGGTTCCCCCACTCGGCCACAGCGGACGCTATCGCACGTCCCGTCGTCCGACGAGGTGATGTGAACGATCTGACGCCCCGTTGACTCCTCATCGGCCGCCATGGTCTGATGAACCGATTTTTTGCCCTCGGCATTCAGGGGAAGCCGGTCCAACTCCGGCGCTGACCCGCAACCGTGGACCCACCTGAGGGTGGGTGAGCCGGAATGCCTGGACCGGGGGTCTGTTCACAGAGCACTTGCGTCGTCGCGGACTACGACGCAGTCTTGGCGGCCCCCTTCCCGGGGTGCCGTGGGCTGCGCCGTTGCCTCCCGTGTCGACCGACCAGGGAGTCGCCGTGAGGGTCAGCAGCAATCGCACACGTCACAGAAACCGGGACCTCGCCTCCCTGGTGATCGCCGGAACCGTCGCGGTCGCCGCCTGCGGCACGGTCCTGCTCGGACACCCCGGAACCGCGGCAGCCGACCCGATCGAGCAGTGCACGGCAACGACGGGCGCGATCGTCGCCGTCGACTTCAGCCACTGGGGCGGCGGTGTCGTCCGGGGCTGCGACGCCCACCCCACGACGGGCATGAACCTGCTGCACAATGCCGGTTTCACCACGACCGGAACCGGACACGACGGACCCGCCTTCATCTGCCGGCTCGGGACAGGGACCTTCAACGGCGGCGTCCAGTACCCGACACCGGCCGAGGAGCCGTGCGTCAACACACCGCAGGCCACCGCGTACTGGTCGTACTGGATCGCCGAGCCCGGCCAACAGACCTGGTCCTACAGCCGGTTCGGGGCCGGCACGCAGAAGCCCAAGCCCGGCGAGGTGGAGGCCTGGGTCTACGGCGGCACGGACATCGGCGGCACCAGCGGGGCGCCGAGCTTCACTCCGGACTCCGTCCGCACCAAGAACGGCGGCCCCTCGCCCTCTGTGTCCCCTTCCGCGACCCCGAGCCCGACCGGATCGCCGTCCGCCACGGGTGATCCGGCGGCCGCCGCGGCCTGGCTGGCCGGTCAACTCGTCGGCGGCGATCACATGGAGAACTGGGCCGCCCCTGGGCCGGACTACCCCCGGACCGCCCTCACCGCCATCGCGCTCGCTGCCGCCGGGACGCAGGACCCGGCGCTGCGAAAGGTCATCGGCTTCCTCGCGGACCACACCGACGCGTTCCTGTACCCCGACGGTCCGACCGACAGGCCCGACACGAGGGCTGCCGCCCTGCTGGCCCTCGTCGCCGAGAGTACGGGTCGCGACCCCCGTGCCTTCGGCGGCCGGGACCTGGTTGCCGTGCTCACCGAGCACGTGTGCACCGTAGCTGGGGAGAACGGCAAGTGCACCGCTGCCGGGGACTTCCTCGGTGCGGCCTCGCCCTGGGTCCAGTCCCTCGGCGTCATCGCCCTCCAGCGCGCCGGCGTCGCACCGCCCGCCCCGGCGCTCGCCCGCTTCACGGCGCTCCAGTGCGCCGACGGCGGCATGGCCGGATCGATGATCGTCGCCGGTGACCACTGCGAATCCGACCCGCTCACCACCGGCCTCGCGGTCCTCGCCCTGCGCACGGCCCCCGGGTACGAAGCAGCCGCCAAGAAGGCCGCCGACCAGCTCGCGGCGAGCCAGCAGCCCGACGGCTCCCTTTTGCCGTATGTCGGCGCCCCCGGCGACACCACCAGCACCGCAAGCGCCGCCCAGGCGTTCAAGGCCACCGGCCAGGGCTCTCGCCGGGCCGCCGCCACCGCCTGGCTCGCCGCCCGCCAGGGCAAGGACGGCGGCTTCGGCCCGGACGCGTCGACCACTGATCCGGACACCGCCGCCACCGAGCAGGCCATCCTGGTCCTGACCGGCACCGATCTCACCAGCGTCCGGCACGATCCGGCCGGTGCCACGACCACGCCGACCCCGCCTGCGGGGAGGAAGCCCGACGCGGCCAAGGGGAGTGCCTACCTCACCGACCCGTCCCGTCTGATCGACGGTCACTACTACGAGGGGTTCCCGGCCTTCGCCGACTTCGGCCTGACCATCGACGGGGCCTACGCCCTCGCCGCGACCGGAACCGACGACGCCGCGCTGCGCAGGATCGTCGACTTCCTGGATCAGCAGGGCAAGGACGCCAGCGAGCGCACCGTCAACGACTGGACCGCGATCGGCACCGAGTACGCCGGCGGCGGGTCCATCGGCAAGGAGGCGCTGCTCGCCGAGGTGGTCGGCCGCAACCCGCGGGCCTTCGGCGGCCGCGACCTGATCGCCGCCCTCGCCGCGATGGTGTGCACCAGGGCCGACGCGAACACCGGCTGCGACGCCCCGGGCAACTACACCTACGCCACCTCGGTCTTCTCCCAGTCGCTCGCCGTCATGGCCCAGCTCCGGGCCGGGGACGCGACCGACGCTGCCCCCGCGATCGCCTACCTGAAGAGCCTCCAGCACCCGGACGGCTCCTGGCCGAGCCTGATCCCCGCCACCGGCGACTCCGACGTGGACAGTACGGCCATGGCCGTCATGGCCCTCGCCCTCGTCCCCGGGGACGAGGCCGCCCAGGCGGTCGACAAGGGGCTCGGCTGGCTCGCCGCGCGGCAGCTGCCCGACGGTGGCTTCCCCGGTGCGGCCGGCGACTCCACCAACTCGGCCGCGCTGGCCGTCCAGGGCATGACGCTGCGCCAGGCCACCTACGGTGGACAGATCGCCAAGGCGCTCGACTTCCTCGCGGGCCAGCAGAACGGTGACGGCGGGTTCAACGTCGCCTCCGGCGGGCAGCAGGGTTCGGACGTCCGGGCCTCGACGCAGGTCCTGGGCGGTGCCACCGGGATCTCCTTCGGCACGCTCTCCCGCAACCTTGGCGGAACGCCGACGCCGACGCCGACCCCGACGGGTACTCCCATCGGGACACCGACCGGTACGCCCTCCGGCACCCCGACGGGCTCGCCCACCACGACCGCGCCGATCCCGGTCACCGACACCCCCTCGTCCGGCGGTGGCGCTGCGTCCGGCGGCGTGCCGGGGCAGACCGGTTCAGGCAATCTGGCCAGCACCGGAAGCCAGGCACTGGCGCTGACGGCGGGCGCCGGTGCGCTGACCGCGCTCGGCGCCGCGGCCGTCCTCGTCGCCCGTCGCCGCATCGCGGCCACCCCGGGGCGGCACCGGTGAGCCGGGGACTCGGTGAACGGCTCGCCCGGCTGTCCGGGGCGGCGGCGCTGACCTCCGCGCTCGCGTTCGGCGGCGTCGCCGTGGGCGCGGCCCCGGCCGCTGCGGCGCCGTTGCCGATGGACCAGTGCACGACCACCTCCGGGGTCGTACTCGCCGTGGACTTCAGCACGTGGGGCGGACCGCTGCTGCGCTCCTGTGGCACCACGCCCACCACCGGGTACACCCTGCTGAACCAGGGGGGCTGGAAGACCACCGGCACCGGCCACGACGGCCCGGCCTTCATCTGCCGGATCGGCTACAGCGGTTTCCAGGGCGGCAAGCAGTTCCCGACCCCGGACCAGGAGAAGTGCGTCCTGACGCCCCCGGCCACCGCGTACTGGTCGTACTGGCACGCCGATCCGGGCCAGAACGAGTGGTCCTACAGCCAGCTCGGCGCGATGCTTTACCAGCCGAAGCCCGGCAGCGTCGACCTGTGGATCTTCGGCGGCACCAACATCGAGGGCACCGAGGGGCGTCCGACGTTCTCGCCGGACAGCGTTCGGGCGCACAATTCCAGCACCGGTGGGCAGCCGGCCGACCCGGGCCAGGGCGCCGCGGGCGGCTCCGGTGGCTCGGGCGGCTCCACGGGGGCGACCGGTACGAGCGGTGGTGGTGGCTCCGGCACCGGTTCGGGCGGCAGCACCGGCAGCACCGGCGGCTCCGGCACTACCGGTGGCACCGGGCGTGCCCCGGCTCCCGCCAAACCCCCGGCCGGCGGAGCCCGTCCGCCCGCGCCCGTCACGCCCCCGGGGAACGGCACGGCCGGTACCCCCGAGGACGGCGTCACCCCGCCGGGCGCCCCCGAGCCGACGCCGGTACCCGCCACACCGATTCCGGTCGAGCCGCCCACCGCGGCACCGACGGACACTGCGAGCGACCAGCCGACTGAGCAGCCCGCCATGGCCGCGCCGACGGCCACCCCCGCCGTGCCCGGCGGGGTGGTGGACGCCAACCCGGTGGCCGATGCCCCGCACGACTCAGGTTCGATGCTCCCCGCGGTGGTGGGTTCCGTCCTCGTCGTGGTCCTGGGCGTGGCGACCGTGATCACGGCGCGCCGCCGCCGGCGACAGGCCGAGTGATCCGGTGACCGCGCTCGACAAACACGCCGCCGCCCCGCCCACCGCCCCCGGGCGGGGAGCGGGTGGTCGGCGCAGCGCACGCAACCTGCACCCGCTGGCCTGGTGGGCGTGGGCGCTCGCCCTGGCGACGGCGGCCAGCCGCACGACCAACCCGCTGTTGCTCCTGCTCGTCCTCGCCGTGCTCGGCTATGTGGTGACGGCCCGCCGTACCGAGGCCCCGTGGGCCCGCGGCTTCACCTACTACCTCTGGCTGGCGCTGACGGTGGTGGCGATCCGGGTAGTCTTCCGGTGCGTCTTCGCCACCGGCATCACCCCGCACGACCACCTGCTCTTCTCCCTGCCGCACATCCCCACCCCGGCCTGGTACGCGGGGATCCAGATCGGTGGCCCAGTGTCCCTGGAGGCCACCCTCTCGGCGGCCTTCGACGGGCTGCGGCTGGCCTGCCTGATCTGCTGCATCGGCGCCGCCAACACCCTCGCGAACCCCAAGCGGGCGCTGCGGGTCCTGCCCGGCGCCCTGTACGAGCTGGGCGTCGCCGTGACGGTGTCGCTCAGTGTCGCGCCCCAGCTGGTGCAGAGCGTCCAACGCGTCGCCCGGGCACGGCGGTTGCGCGCCGGGCGGCGCAAGGGCGTACGCGCGCTGCGCAGCATCGTCGTCCCGGTCCTGGAGGACGCGCTGGAGCGTTCGCTCAGCCTTGCGGCCGCCATGGACTCGCGCGGCTACGGCCGCTCCGGCACGGCCTCACGCCGCTCCCGCCGGATCACCGGCGCGCTGATGCTGCTCGGCATGTGCGGCCTGTGCGCCGGGGTGTACGGGCTGCTGGACGGTACGGCGCCCGCCGTGCTCGGGCTGCCGGCCTTCCTCACGGGTGCCGTGCTCTGCGTGGCGGGCCTGCTGCTCGGCGGGCGGCGGGTGCGGCGCACCACCTACCGGCCGGACCGCTGGCGGGCCGCCGAGTGGGGCGTGGCCGGGTGCGGTGTGACCGCCGCCGTGCTGCTGTTCGCCACCGTCGGCTACGACGCCACCGACCTCAACCCCTCCCTCTACCCGCTGGCCTGGCCGACGCTGCCGCTCGTCCCGGTGCTCGCCCTGCTTCTGGCGGGCGCGGCCGGGATCGTCTCGCCGCCGCCCGGCCGGACGCCCGGATCCGCCGCCGTGCCGGGGCCGCGCCCGACGACGCGCCCCGGCGCCGCCACCACCGACCGCACGACCTCCGAGGTGAGCACGTGATCCGATTCGACCGGGTCAGCGTGGTGTACGACGGCGAGACCACGCCCGTCCTGCGCGACATCGACCTGCACATCCCGGAGGGCGAGCTCTGCCTCGTGGTCGGCCGCACCGGCGTCGGCAAGTCCACCCTGCTCGGCGCCGTCAACGGCCTCGTCCCGCACTTCACCGGCGGCACCCTGCGCGGCCGCGTCACCGTGGATGGCCGGGACACCGCCCACCACCCCCCGCGCGAACTCGCCGACGTGGTCGGCGTGGTCGGGCAGGACCCTCTGGCCGGCTTCACCACCGACACCGTGGAGGAGGAACTGGCCTACGTCATGGAGCAGTTGGCGATCCCACCGGAGGTCATGCGCAAGCGCGTCGAGGAGACCCTCGACCTGCTGGGCCTGGCCGAGCTGCGCCACCGGGCCCTGCACGAGCTCTCCGGCGGGCAGCAGCAGCGCGTCGCCATCGGCTCGCTGCTCACCGCGCACCCGCGCGTCCTGGTGCTGGACGAGCCGACCTCCGCGCTCGATCCGACCGCCGCCGAGGAGGTGCTGGCCGCGATCACCCGGCTGGTCCACGACCTCGGCGTCACCGTCCTGCTGGCCGAGCACCGGCTGGAGCGGGTCGTCCAGTACGCCGACCGGGTCGTCTACCTGCCCGGCGACGGGACGGTCGTGCACGGGCCGCCCGCCGAGGTCTTCCGGGACACCACGATCGCGCCGCCCGTCGTCGGCCTCGGCCGCCTGGCCGGCTGGCGGCCGCTGCCGCTGTCCGTCCGGGACGCCCGTAGGGCCGCCGGGCCGCTGCGAGCGCGGCTCACCGACGTGCCGGTTCCCCCGCCGCGCCGGGCAGCGGTGGCGGGGGAACCGGTGCTGGACGCGAAGGGGGTGACCGTCCGGTACGGGCCTG
>NZ_JBHVFE010000416.1:0-8049 GCF_042801945.1 Kitasatospora sp. NPDC057542 | reverse complement strand
CGTCGAACGTGCGGGCCCCTTCGCAGGTACGGGCTCAGCGGGTGGCGAGGGCTTCCAGGACGCGGTCGAGGGAGGTGCCGAGGCCCCAGCGGGTGGAGAGTTCCTCCAGGGTCATCGGGTACAGCGGCTCGCGGGGGAGGGCCGGGTCGAAGCCCGGCAGGGGGGCGTCGTCGGCGACGCGGACGACCGTGGGGGCGACGTCGAGGTAGGCGGAGCCCTCGACGATGTTGCGGCGGCGGGCCGGGGTGAGCTTGGAGCCCGGGTCGAGAGCGGCGGCGCGGATGGCCGCGAGGTCGCCGTACTCGTTGATCAGCTGGGCGGCGGTCTTCTCGCCGATGCCCCTGACCCCGGGCAGGCCGTCCGACGGGTCCCCGCGCAGGGCGGCCATGTCGGCGTACCGGGCACCGCGCACGCCGTACTTCTCCAGCAGCAGCGCGTCGTCGGTGACCTGGAGGTTGCCCATGCCCTTGACCGGGTAGAGCACGGTGATCCCGCGGGCGTCGTCCACCAGCTGGAAGAGGTCGCGGTCGCCGGTGACGATCTGCACCGGCCCGGTGGCGCGGGCGGTGAGGGTGCCGATCACGTCGTCCGCCTCGTAGCCGGGGGAGCCGACCCGGGCGATGCCGAGCGCGTCCAGCACCTGTTCGATCACCGGGACCTGCGGGGCCAGCGTGTCGGGCACCTCCTCCTCGCCGTCCTCGGCCGCCTCGGCGACCCGGTGCGTCTTGTACGAGGGGACGAGGTCCACCCGCCACTGCGGGCGCCAGTCGGCGTCCATGCAGGCGACGAGTTCCTCGGGGCGGTGGTCGTGGACCAGCCGGGCGATGAAGTCCAGCAGGCCGCGGACGGCGTTGACCGGCTCACCCTGCGGCGAGCGCAGGGTGTCCGGTACGCCGAAGTAGGCCCGGAAGTACAGGCTGGCGGAGTCGAGCAGCATCAGTCGCGGTGCGGTCACGATCAGCATCATGCCGCACCGCGGTGACGGACGGGTGTCGTCAGTGCTCGTGCGGTCCGGCGCGGTGGACCGGGCCGTGGGCGTCGGCGCAGTGCTCGGCGTCGACGGCCGGATCGCCCGGCCCGGCGATCTGCAGCAGCGCGCCGGCCTCGTCCTCGCCGACGTGGTCGACCTGGAGGGTGGAGTGGGTGATGCCGTACTCGTCCGAGAGCCGGCGCTGCAGCGAACGGCGCACGGCGTGGCAGTCGCCGCCGGGGGTGACCAGGATGTGCGCGGACAGGGCGGGCTGGCCGGAGGTGATCTCCCAGATGTGCAGGTCGTGGATCTCCTCGACCAGTGGCTCGGTGACCATCCGGTCGGCCACCGCGTCCGGGTCGATCCCGGCCGGGGCGGCCTCCAGGAAGATCCGCCCGGAGTCCCGGACCAGCGCGATGCCGGCCTTGAGCATCAGTGCGACGACGATCAGCGAGGCGATCGCGTCGGCCCGGGCGAAGCCGGTGGTCAGCACGACCACACCGGCGACGGCGGTGGCGATGAACGCGTACAGGTCGGTCAGCACGTGCTGGAAGGCGCCCTCGACGTTCAGAGAGCTGCGGTTGGCCTTGGACATGCACCAGGTGGCGGCGAGGTTGACCACGATCCCGACCAGCGCGGTGATCAGCACCAGTGAGCCGGTGACCTCCGGTGGTTCGAGCAGCCGGGTGATCGCCTCGTAGCCCAGCCAGGCCGACAGCACCAGCAGGGTGACCCCGTTGGCCTGCGCGGAGAGGATCTCGGCGCGCTTGAGGCCGTAGGTGTAGCCGCCCCGGGCCGGGCGGGCGGCGAGCCGCATGGCGATCAGCGCGAGCACGATCGAGGCGGCGTCGGTGAGCATGTGGGCCGCGTCCGAGATCAGCGCCAGGGACTGGGCGGCGAAGCCGACCACGACCTCGCCGGCCATGAAGACGACGATCAGGGCGAGGGCGCTGAGCAGCCAGCGGCGGTCCGCGTCGGCGGCGACGCCGTGCGAGTGTCCGCCGTGTCCGCCGGACCCGTGCCCGTGTCCGCCGTGTCCGCGGTTCCCGTGCGAGTGCTTGTGGTCATGCGCATGATCATCGTGCGAATGCTCGTGCCCGGCCATGGAAGTCCTCTCTGGGCGCACGGGTGTGAAGGGGGGCGCGGCGCGACCGGCCCGCAACCGAAGTGAACCGCAGAATCGACAAAGATCCAAAGGTTGTACTGGTGACCGTTGTCGTTCCCGTCCGGGCGGCCGGACCCGGCGCACACCACAGCCGGCCGGCGGCCCGAACTCCCCTGCCCCCGCGCCCAGTTGCGCTACCCCAGTGCCAGCGTGTCGAGAGTCGCCGCGGTGGCCGCCCGGGCCAGGGCCCGCATCAGCCGCAGATCGTCCCCCTGCTCCGGGTGCCACTGCACCCCGAGCGCGAACCCCGGGCCCTCCACCGCCTCCACCGTCCCGTCCGGCGCGTGGGCGCTCACCCGCAGGCCCGCCCCGACCCGGTCGACGGCCTGGTGGTGGAAGGTCGGCACCTCCAGCTCGCTCTCCGGCAGCAGCCCGCCCAACAGCGTCCCCGGCACCGGCCGTACCAGGTGCGAGCCGTAGCACCCGGGCGACCCTCCGTGCACGTCCACCGGCACCACGTCCGGAAGGTGCTGCACCAGCGTCCCGCCGCACACCACGTTCAGGATCTGCATCCCCCGGCAGACCGCCAGCAGCGGCATTCCCGCCACCAGCGCCGCCCGCAGCAGCGCGACCTCCCAGGCGTCCCGCTCCGGCGAGTCCACCTCGGTCGCCGGATGGGCCGGCTCCCCGTAGTACGCCGGGTCGATGTCCGGCCCGCCCGCGATCACCAGGCCGTCCAGCCGGGCCAGCACCTCCGGCGCGCGCTCCGGGACGTCGGGCGGCAGCAGGACCGCGATTCCGCCGGAGTCCCGGACCTGCGCGGTGTACCGCTCGGGCAGCAGGGCCACCCGGCGGCCCCGCCAATCGCTCCAACTCGCGTCCACCAGGTAGGTGCTGACGCCGATCAAAGGCCTGCGATCCATGGCGCGCATTCTCCCCCCGAACCGCGCGATCCACCGTCAGCCACGCGCGTCGGCGCGCCACGGGCAGCCGACACCCGTCGCCCTCTTCCGCCCCGCGAGCGGCAGGCCGTACGGTTCGCTGTGACCGCTTGATCTCGAAGAGTGATCGAGGAGGAGGGTTCAGCCATGCTCGAACAGACCGCCGCGGGCTCGCCGCCCCGGCCGCCGCTGACCCTGGCCGGGCTGCGCACCCTGGTGGACGCCGGTGAGGTGCACACCGTCGCGCTCGCCTTCACCGACATGCAGGGCCGTCTCCAGGGCAAGCGCTTCGCCGCCCGGTTCTTCCTCGACGAGGTCGCCGAGCACGGCGCCGAGGCCTGCGACTACCTGCTGGCCGTCGACGTCGACCTGAACACCGTGGACGGCTACGCCTTCTCCTCCTGGGCCACCGGCTACGGCGACTTCGCGATGCGCCCCGACCTCGGCACCCTGCGGCTGACCCCCTGGCAGCCCGGCACCGCCCAGGTCACCGCCGACCTCGCCCGGCACGGCGGCCACCCGGTGGACGCCGCCCCGCGCCAGCTGCTGCGCCGCCAGATCGCCCGGCTCGCCGAGCACGGCCTGGCCGCCGACATCGGCACCGAGCTGGAGTTCCTGGTCTTCCGCGACACCTACGAGCAGGCCTGGCTGGGCGGCTACCGCGGCCTGACCCCGGCGAACCTCTACAACGTGGACTACTCGATGCTGGGCACGGCCCGGGTCGAGCCGCTGCTGTCCCGGATCCGCACCGAGATGGCCGGTGCCGGCCTGGTGGTGGAGTCCGCCAAGGGCGAGTGCAACCTCGGCCAGCACGAGATCGCCTTCCGCTACGCCGACGCCCTCACCACCTGCGACCAGCACAGCGTCTACAAGACCGGCGCGAAGGAGATCGCCGCCCAACTCGGCTGCGCGCTCACCTTCATGGCCAAGTACGACGAGCGCGAGGGCAACAGCTGCCACATCCACCTCTCGCTGCGCGACGCCGTCGGCGCCCCCGCCTTCGCCGACCGGGACGGCCGGATGACCGACACCATGCGGCACTTCCTGGCCGGTCAGCTGACCGCGCTGCGCGAGTTCAGCGTGCTGTACGCGCCGAACATCAACTCCTACAAGCGCTACCGCCCGGGCTCCTTCGCCCCGACCGCCGTCGCCTGGGGCCGGGACAACCGCACCTGCGCCTACCGGGTGGTCGGCCACGGCCCCGGCCTGCGGATGGAGAACCGGGTGCCGGGCGGCGACGTCAACCCGTACCTCGCGGTGGCCGGGATGATCGCGGCCGGCCTGCACGGGCTGCAGCGCAAGCTGGAACTGCCCGCGCCATGCCTCGGCAACGCCTACGCGGTCGAGGAGTACGCCCGGGTGCCCGGATCGCTGCGCGAGGCGGCCGAGCTGTGGGCGGACAGCGTGCTGGCCCGCGAGGCCTTCGGCGACGACGTGGTCGAGCACTACCTGAACATGGCCCGGGTCGAGCAGGCCGCCTACGACGGGGCGGTCACCGACTGGGAGCGCTACCGATCCTTCGAACGGATGTGACGCATGACCGACGGACGTGAGGCATGACCGAGCCGACCGCGAGCACCGCCCCCGCCGCGAGCACCGTTCGCAACCCCGCCACCGGCGAGGTGCTCGCCACTGTCCCGGACACCACCCCCGAACAGCTGGACGCGGCCGTCCGGCGGGCGGTGAAGGCCCAGGCGGGCTGGGCCGCGCTCGCCCCCGGCGAACGCGCCCGGCTGCTGCGCCGCTTCGCCGACCAGGTCGAGGTGCACGTCCCCGAGCTGGCCGCCCTGGAGGTGGAGGAGGCCGGCCACCTCCTGGGCAACGCCCGCTGGGAGGCCGGCAACGTCCGCGACCTGCTGGAGTACGCGGCCGGAGGAGTGGAGCGGCTGACCGGCCGGCAGATCCCGGTCCCCGGCGGCCTGGACGTGACCTTCCACGAGCCGGTCGGCGTGGTCGGGGTGATCGCGCCGTGGAACTTCCCGATGCCGATCGCCGCCTGGGGCTTCGCCCCCGCCCTGGCGGCCGGCAACGCCGTCCTGCTCAAGCCCGCCGAGGCCACCCCGCTGACGGCCCTGCGGCTGGCCGAGCTCGCCCTCGCGGCGGGCCTGCCCGAGGGCCTGTTCCAGGTCGTCCCGGGCGCGGGCGCCGGCACCGGCCGGGCCCTGGTGGACCACCCGGCCGTCCGCAAGATCGTCTTCACCGGCTCGACCGTCGTCGGCAAGGAGGTCGCCGCCCGCTGCGCCGCCCGCGCCAAGCGGGTCACCCTGGAGCTCGGCGGCAAGAGCCCCAACATCGTCTTCGCCGACGCCGACCTGGCCCGCGCCGCCGACCCGATGTCCTTCGCGGACAACAGCGGCCAGGACTGCTGCGCCCGCAGCCGGATCCTGGTCCAGCGCGAGGTGTACGAGGACTTCCTCGCCCTGCTGCTGCCCGCCGTCGAGACCCTGCGCACCGGCGACCCGGCCGACCCGCAGACGCAGCTCGGCCCGCTGATCTCGGCCTCCCAGGTCCGCCGGGTGGCCTCCTACCTCACCCCCGACCTGCCGGTGCTGGCCCGCGGGAAGGTCCCGGACGGGCCCGGCTACTGGCACCCGCCCACGGTGGTCGCCCCCGGGGACGCGGAGGCCCCGGCCGTCACCGAGGAGATCTTCGGCCCGGTCGCCGCCGTCCTGCCGTTCACCGACGAGGCCGACGCGCTGCGGCTGGCCAACGCCACCCGCTACGGCCTGTCCGGCTCGATCTGGACCCGGGACGTCGGCCGGGCGCTGCGCCTGGCCCGGGGCGTGCGGGCGGGCAACCTGTCGGTCAACTCGCACTCCTCGGTGCGCTACTGGACGCCCTTCGGCGGCTTCGGCGAGTCCGGGGTGGGCCGCGAGCTGGGGCCGGACGCGCTGCGCCACTTCACCGAGACCAAGAACGTCTTCATCCACAGCGAGGAGTGACAGCCCCATGAGCGAGAAGCACGCCGCGCGCGACGACGTCGTCTGCCGCCGGCTGGTCGGCCGCACCGCGGTGGTCACCGGCGCGGGCAGCGGGATCGGCCTGGCCGCCGCCCGACGGCTCGCCTCGGAGGGGGCGAAGGTCGTCTGCGCCGACCTCGACGAGGAGACCGGGCGGGCCGCCGCCAAGGAGGTCGGCGGGCTGTTCGTGCACACCGACGTCACCGACCCGTACATGGTCGAGGCGCTGTTCGACGAGGCGTACGAGACCTGCGGCAGCGTGGACGTCGCGTTCAACAACGCGGGCATCTCGCCGCCCGAGGACGACTCGATCCTCACCACCGGCCTGGACGCCTGGCGCAAGGTCCAGGAGGTCAACCTGACCTCGGTCTACCTGTGCTGCAAGGCCGCGCTGCCGTACATGCGCCGGCACGGGCGGGGCTCGATCATCAACACCGCCAGCTTCGTGGCCCGGATGGGCGCGGCCACCTCGCAGATCTCCTACACCGCCTCCAAGGGCGGGGTGCTGGCGATGTCCCGCGAGCTGGGCGTGCAGTTCGCCCGGGAGGGCATCCGGGTCAACGCGCTCTCGCCCGGGCCGGTGGACACCCCGCTGCTGCGCGAGCTGTTCGCCAAGGACCCGGAGCGGGCCGCCCGCCGGCTGGTGCACATCCCGCTCGGCCGGTTCGCCCGGGCCGAGGAGATCGCCGCCGCGGTGGCCTTCCTGGCCAGCGACGACTCCTCGTTCATCACGGCGAGCGAGTTCCTGGTGGACGGCGGCATCTCCGGGGCGTACGTGACCCCGCTCTAGGCTCGTCCTCGCCGCCGCACCGGGGTTCTCACCGGAATCTCATCGAAAACGGCGGGAATCTCCGGCTGCGCTGATTTCGCGTTTATCCGGCTGCCTTTAGATTCTCTACCGTGAGTGAGCAGATCCCCGCCGGGTGGTACCCGGACCCCAAGGACACCACCAGCGACCCGAGGCCGCAGCGGTGGTGGGACGGCAAGGGCTGGACGGCCGACACCCGGCCCGCACCCTCGGACGCCCCGGCGCCGGGAGCGGCCGAGCAGCCCAGGGTGCTGGAGGGCGAGGTGCTGGAGAGCGGCCCGACCGTCCGCTACCCGGAGCCGCCGCCCTTCGGCGCGGCCTACGGCTCGCCCGCCGGGCCGCCGCGCAAGGCCGGGCGCAAGCCCTCCAAGCTGGTGCTGGCGACCACCGCCGCCGCCCTCCTCGGCCTGGGCGCCGGCTCGGGCATCACCTACCTCGTGATGGACGGCCACGGGGACCGCGCCCCGCGCAGCGCCCGCTCGGCCCCGCAGGGCGGCAACGGCCCGTGGGGCGGCCTTCCGGGTTTCAGCGACCCCGGCAACGGCGGTGGCAACGGTGGTGGCGGCAACGGCGGCAACGGCGGCAACGGCGGGAGCGGCAACGGCGGCAGCGGGGACGGCAAGGGCGGCGGCAAGACCCGCCCGAGCGCCGACAAGGCGATCGACCTGGTCAACCGGCTCACCCTGCAGGCCCCGTCCGGCTGGGAGGCCGGCAGCACCCGCGATGGCTACGCCTCGCTCACCGTCGGCTCGTACACCTGCGCCGACGGCACGAGCGAATGCTCGCTCGGCGGTGTGAACACCGGGCGGATCGACGGCGGCGGCTCCGACGCCCAGACGGCGGCCAAGGCCGACATCGCGTCGGCCGCCAAGGCCGCGTACGGCGACATCACCGGGCACCAAGAGCTCAAGTCCGAGGCCGTGAAGGTCAACAACCAGGACGGCTACCTGGTCCGCTGGAAGGTGGACGCGCCCAAGGGCAACAACGGTTACGTGCAGACCGTGGTCTTCCCGTCCGCCGACGGGAAGTCGCTGGTCTCGGTGCACTTCGGCTTCGACATCGCCGACAAGGCGCCGGACGTCGCGGTGATGGACACCATCGTCAAGGGCATCACCGACTACAAGGGCAAGCTGCCGGGCATCCCGGGGCTGCCCGGGACCGGCTCCGGCGGGTCCGGTGCGGGCTCCGGAGGCGTCGGGGGCACCACCACCTGAGCCCCGCGCTCCTCACACGGCGGCGGCCCACCCGGGGGGAACCCTCCGGAT
>NZ_JBHVFE010000415.1:0-8079 GCF_042801945.1 Kitasatospora sp. NPDC057542 | reverse complement strand
ATCCTGAAGGCCGCCGGCGGCCGCTGAGCCTCCGGGAGCCGCACCCCCGCAGCCCGCTCAGCCTCGCGGCAGGGCGGGCTGCGGCTTTCCCCGCACCCGGCCGGGCGGGGCCGTGCGCCGGCTGCTCCAGCGCCCGGCCGCCAGCCGGGGCCAGATCACCAGCACCGCCGGCAGCGCCAGGTACCCGAACCGTCCGGCCGGGGCCAGCATGAAGGCGATCGCGAGCCCGGCGGCCAGCAGGTCGGCCGCCGCGATCGCGGAGACCGGCGGCCGGGCCAGCAGCCAGATCGCCACCGCGACCAGGGCCACGGTCATCAGCGCCAGCGAGATCGCGTGCCCGGTCGGCCCGAAGCCGGCCAGTACCTTGCCGGGCAGCGGGCTGCCCGCCGGGGTGCGGATCGCCGTCATCCCGAGCGGGAAGCGCACCACCTGTTCGCGCAGCGCGTCCGGCTGGGCCAGCGCGGACGGCAGGATCACCAGCGCACTCACCCCGACCCCGATCAGCGCGGTCCGGGCCGCGGGCCGCCGGCCGTACAGCCGCCAGAGCAGCAGGACGGCGACCGGCAGCGCGGGCCAGGCCGTCCACTTCAGGGTGCAGGCGAGGGCGAGCACCAGCCCGGCGCCGACCGTGCGGTCCCGCTCGGCGAGCGCCATGGCCAGGCAGCAGACCCCGATCAGCGGCAGGTCCACCCCGCCGACCACCAGGGCGAGCGCGATCAGCGGCGAGGCGGTGAGGACGGCCAGCGGCAGCAGCGGCGCGCGCGGGTCGCCGCTGCCGGGGCGGGAGCGCCGCAGCAGCCGCCAGGCGGCCAGCAGGCAGACGAAGAAGGTCAGCGCGAACCAGATCCGGGCGTCCCCGGCGACCCGCGCGAAGGCGGTGGAGTCGCCGAGCAGCTGGCGCGGCATCCCGAACAGGGACATCGCCGGCAGGTACGGGTTGTAGTCGGTGACCACCACCGGGTGCGGCAGGTACGCGGTACCGGTGGTGAGCAGGAGGTGGGCCGAGCGTTCGACCACCATGACCTCGGACTGGTGGCGGCCCTGCAGGGCGAGCAGCCCGAGCGGGACCAGGACGGCCCCGACGAGGGCGACCGCGGCGGCGGCGTGGGCCGCGAAGCGGCGCGGCAGGGTCAGGCAGAGCAGTCCGGCCAGGACGTAGGCGGGGGCCGCGATCATGCCCCACAGCCGCTGGTTGGCCAGGTCGGAGACGAGCGGGAAGGCGGCGGCCCAGCCGGCCGCGACCAGGCAGCCGAGCAGTTGGACGGTCCGCATCGAGGCGAGCCCGGCGAGCCCGGCGGCATTCAGCCGACCGGGCGTGGGCGGGAAGGTGCTCTCGCCACGCTGGCGGGGGAAGGGCCGGGCGGAGAAGCCGCGCGGCGGTCGTCCGGTTCGGGACGACGCCTCGGTCGCGGAGGTCTTGGCCGGCGTTCTGCCGCGGCCGGTGAAGCGGCCGCGCGGGCGGGAGTAGCCGGGCGTGCGGGTGCTCACCATGGTGGAAGGTTATGGGTGGGGACCGGGCCCTGTCGCCAAGACGGCGGACACCGGACGGGCGATGGCGTGAAAAGGGCCGCCGGGTGCCGTGGCGGTCGGCGGCCCTTCACACGGGGTTTGCTTCCGGGTCAGCCGGGGGTGTTGTCCGAGGACACGGACTGCCGCTCGGCCCGCTCCAGCCGGGAGTGCTTGATGCTGTAGCTGAAGTAGACCACCACGGCGACGCCGAGGGCGATCGCCCCGGCCCGGAAGGTGTCGGCGTGCAGGCCCTTGATCAGGTAGATGCAGAAGCCGATGCTGAGCAGCGGGACGACCGGGTAGCCGGGCACCTTGAAGCCGCGCGGCAGGTCGGGCTGGGTGCGGCGCAGCACGATCACGCCGATCGAGACCACCGAGAAGGCGATCAGCGTCCCGAGGCTGGTGATGTCGGCCAGGACCCGCAGCGGGACGAACGCGGCCAGCGCGCCCACGCCGAGGCCCACCACGACGGTGTTCCAGATCGGGGTGCCGGTGCGCGGGGAGAGCTCGGCGAAGCGCCGGGGCAGCAGGCCGTCGCGGCCCATCGAGTACAGGATGCGGGTCTGGCCGTAGATCACCACGAGGGTGATGCTGAAGATCGAGACGATCGCGCCGAACGCGAAGACCATCGCGGGCCAGCTCTGGCCGGTGATGTCCTGGAGGATCTGGGCGAGGCCGGCCTCCTGGCCCTCGAACTTCTGCCAGGGCTGGGCGCCGATGCCGGCCAGGGCGACCAGGATGTAGAGCAGGGTCACCACGACCAGCGAGATGATGATCGCCATCGGCAGGGTGCGGCGCGGGTTCTTGACCTCCTCACCGGCGGTGGACACGGCGTCCAGGCCGATGAAGGAGAAGAAGATGCTGGACGCGGCGATCTGGACGCCGCTGATGCCGAGCGGCATGAACGGGGTCAGGTTGCCGGAGTGGAAGCCGGTCAGCGCCACGCAGATGAACATCAGCAGGATCAGGATCTTGATCGCGACCATCACCGCGTTGACCTTCACCGACTCGCTGACGCCGCGGATCAGCAGGAAGCAGACCATCGCGACCAGCAGCAGCGCGGGCAGGTTGAACCAGTGGGTGCTGTCCGGCGCGCCGGAGAACTGCTCGGGGATCGTGAACCCGAAGGCCAGGTCGAAGAACTTGTTCAGGTACTCGGCCCAGGTCACCGCGATCGCGGAGGCGGAGACGCCGTACTCCATCAGCAGGCAGACGCCGACGCCGAAGGCGACGCCCTCGCCGAGGGTGGCGTAGGCGTAGGAGTACGAGGAACCGGAGACCGGGATCGCGGAGGCCATCTCGGCGTAGCAGAGCGCGGTGAGTCCGGCGGTGACCGCGGCGATCACGAAGGACAGGATGACGGCCGGGCCGGCCGAGGGCACCGCGGTGTTCAGCACGAAGAAGATGCCGGTGCCGATGGTCGCGCCGATGCCGATCGAGGACAGCTGCCACAGGCCGATCGAACGGCGCAGGTGGATGCCGGAGCGCCCGCCCTCCTCGGGCGCGCCGGCCGGGAGGGCGTCCTTGCCTTCGGTCTCCGCGATCAGTGTCGAGACGGGCTTGCGTCGCAGCAGACGCGCACCAAGGGTGTTGCTGGCCAAAACTGCGGTCCTTCTGGGCGGGGGAGGGTGTCCTGGCGGCTGGTCACCCGAAACGCCCTTGCGGGTCATCGGGGGATCAACCGAACAAACATGGGACAGTACCCGGCGAAAGCACCAGTGTCGCAAACGAACAGTCCGAACCGGCGCATTGTCCGAATTGGCGCATAGTACTGTACAAACCGGACACTTCGTAAACGGCGCTTCTGCCACTCGGTGGGTAAAGCAGCAGCTCAGCACCCCCGCGAGGGCATCCCGCCGAGCACCGGTCCGGCCCGGCGGCGGTTCCCGGCGCGCGGTGCCGACGACCGGGGAACGCCGATCGGGGCGGGCCGGCGGGGGCCGGTCCGCCCCGATCGGCGGTCGGACAGGGAGGGCCGGGCGACACGCCCTACGCGCGGGAGGCCTCGACGGTCGCCTTGAGCTCGGCCTCGGCCTCGGCCGAGAGCGAGGTCTGGATGATCTGCCCGCCGTAGCGGGCGAGCGCCGGGACGACCTTGTCGGCGGTCGCCTTGCGCACCAGCAGGAAGACGGCGGCGGTGCCGGGCTGGAGGTGCTCGCCGACCTGGCGCATGAAGTCGTCGTCCACGCCGATGTCGGTGGAGGCACCGACCGCCGCCCCGGTCGCGCCGCCGACCGCCGCGCCCACCAGGGGCATGAAGAACAGCAGGCCGATGACCCCGCCCCAGAGCGCACCGCTCGCGGCGCCCGCGCCGGTCGTGCTGACCTGCTGGTGGAGCTTGATCCTGCCGTCCGCGCGGCGCTCGACGACGACCGCGTCCTCCAGCTCGATCAGCTTCTGCTTCTGGAGCCCGATCGCCTCGTTGCGCACCGTCTGGGCGGTGGCGAGGTCCGGGTAGGCGATCGCGAAGAGGTTGCTCATTGCGGGGTCCTTCCAGGGTGTCGGACAGGCCGGCCGGGTCCGGGCGCCGGTGCGGCGGCGCCCTGTCCCGTTTCGTCACCCTAACGAGTGCTATCCACATGTACGGACTCTTCGCTGCGGTGTGTCCGCC
This sequence comes from Kitasatospora sp. NPDC057542, assembly GCF_042801945.1. Classification (NCBI taxonomy): domain Bacteria; kingdom Bacillati; phylum Actinomycetota; class Actinomycetes; order Kitasatosporales; family Streptomycetaceae; genus Kitasatospora; species Kitasatospora sp. NPDC057542. Next base: position 3,959 of record NZ_JBHVFE010000415.1, on the reverse strand, counting down.
ATTGCCGGAATCGCCCTGGCTCGCCGGTTCGCCCCCGAGCCGTCACTCCGGCCGCCGCCCGGCCAGCGCCGCCACCCCCGCGCCGACCGCGGCCAGCAGGACGGCGGCGACCAGCAGGCTCGCCCACGGCACCGCGACCCGGCCGGTCCGGGCCGCCGACACCAGCCCGCTCACCGCCGTGTTGGCCGGCGAGACCGGCACCACCAGCAGCAGCGTGGCCAGCCCCAGCGCCGCCGGAATGCCGTACTGCGCGTGGACCAGCACCGGTCGGTTCGCCACCGCCCCGGTCAGCACCCCGAGCAGCGCGCAGACCACGGAGGCCACCAGCCCGGCCAGCACCGCCGGCCCGGCCCCCGGCTCCTGCCGCGCCCCCGAGTCGGCCACCGGCCCGCTGGTCCACCACACCGCCGCCACCTGACCGACGGCCAGCACCAGCGACACCGTCAGCGCCGCCAGCAGCGCACCCAGATGGACCCGGACGGGGCCCGCCGCCGCCACCAGGCAGGCCCGCGAGGCCGGCGGCTCCGCGCTCAGCGCGCTGCGCACGTACCAGGCGCTCACCGGCAGCAGCACCCCCGCGCCGAAGCCGAGACCGCCCAGCAGCGGATCGCCCGCCGCCACCCCGACCACCAGCAGCAGCGCGTACGCCAGGAACGGCGGCAGCCAGGCGTGCGAGCGCAGCAGCAGCTCCAGGTGGTACCGGGTCAGCGCACCGGTCTGCGCCATCACCGCTCCCCCTCCTCGCGCCGCCGCACCGCCAGCACCCGGACGGCCGGGCGGCCCAGCAGCAGCCGGCGCAGCAGCGCGTCCGAGTGCACGGCGGGCACCACCAGCCGCGCCGCCGTCCCGGCCAGCGCGGTGACCTCCGGCATGCCCGGGAGCCGCTCCGGCAGCGGGGAGCCGTCCGGGACGTCCACCTCGACCACCATCGCCGGACCGTCCCGCGGCGGCTCCCCCTCCCCGCCCTCGACGGGCCGCAGCGCACCGTCCGCGCCGACCCGGTACGCGGTGCTGGCCAGCCCGGCCAGCCGGGCCGGGTCGTGGTCGACGAACAGCACCGTGCCGCCCGCCGCCGCCCGCTCGGCGGCCGCCTCGTCCAGCACCGCCCGGGCCTGCGGGTCCAGCCCGGTCCAGGCCTCGTCCAGCAGCAGCACCCGCGCCTCGGGGAGCAGTGCCTGGGCGACCGCGACCTTCTGGCAGGTGCCCTTCGACAGCCGGCTCAGCGGCGTGCCCGCCCGGTCCGCGACACCGAACCGGTCCAGCCACTCCTCCGCCCGCTGCCGCGCCCGCGCCGCCGACAGCCCGTGCACCCGGCCCACCCGCAGCAGGTAGGACGCGGCGTCGAAGGGAAGCGCCGGCGGGAAGCGCTCGGGCACGTACGCCGTCGGGCCGGGCCGCACCACCCGCCCCGTGCTCGGCCGCTCGATCCCTGCGGCCATCCGCAGCAGCGTCGACTTTCCGCTCCCGTTCCGCCCGGCGATCCGCACCAACTCGCCCGGGCCGACCCTCAGATCGACCCCGCGCAGGATCCACCGCCCCCGCCGCCCGTACCGTTTGCCGACCGCCGCCAGCTCCATCGGGCCCCCTTCCGGTCCGTTGTTCACGGAAGGCTATCCAGCCCCGGTAAGGCCGGCGTGAGCACCGACTCCCCGTCCACGCGCCGGAGTTCACACCGGGGCGGGTCGGCGCACGAACCGGACTCGTTTCGCCAGGGCGAACTGATGCTCCCTAGGATCGGGCGGGTGAATACCGGACGACGACCACAGACCAGGCTCGGCAGCCTGCTGGCAGCCCTGGCGATAACGAGCGCCTCGCTGCTCCTCGGCCTGCCCGCCCACGCCGACGAACCACCAGCCGGGAACGCCCCCGCGGGCAAGGAGGCCCCCCGGGTCGACCTCGTCCTGGACGTCAGCGGCTCCATGCGCGAGGCGGACATCCAGGGCAAGAGCCGCATCTCGGTGGCCCAGCAGTCGCTGAACGAGGTGATCGACGCGCTGCCCGCGGAGACCGAGTTCGGCATCCGCACCCTGGGCGCGACCTACCCCGGCAACGACAAGGCCCAGGGCTGCCTGGACACCAAGCAGCTCTACCCGGTCGGCAAGACCAACAAGGTCGAGGCCAAGACCGCCGTCGCCACCCTGCGGCCCACCGGTTTCACCCCGATCGGCCTGGCCCTGCGCGGCGCCGCCCAGGACCTCGGCAAGGGCGAGACCACCCGCCGCGTGGTGCTGATCACCGACGGCGAGGACACCTGCACCCCGCCCGACCCCTGTGACGTCGCCCGCGAGCTGGCCTCCCAGGGCATCCACCTGGTGGTCGACACCCTGGGCCTGGCCCACGACGACAAGACCCGCCAGCAGCTGCTCTGCATCGCCAACGCGACCGGCGGCACCTACACCGACGTCCGCACCCAGGAGCAGCTCACCGACAAGGTGAAGCAGCTGGTCGACCGCTCCAACGACACCTACACGGTGACCCCGGTCAAGACCACCGGCACCGACAAGTGCGAGAGCGCCCCGGTGCTCGCCCCGGGCGTCTACACCGACCGCGAGAAGTTCTCCGAGCACCGCGTCTACAAGGTCCCGGTCAAGTCGGGCCAGGAGCTGCGCGCCTCGGTCAGCGTCGCCCTCGACCGCCCGGTGGCCCGGGACTACGGGGTGCTGCTCCAGGCCACCAGCGCGACCGGCCAGGAGCTGGTCCGCGGCACCGACGCCGGCAGCTCCCGCACCGACGTGGTCTCCACCGGCCTGCGCTGGTCCACCGACGACTCCAAGGGCTACGTCACCACCGGCCCCACCGCGTCCAAGGACGCCAAGGAGAAGCCGGAGACCACCGTCTGCCTGGTCGTCAGCAACTCGCTGGCCCCGCAGGCCGGCATCCAGGCCGACCCCGGCCTGCCGCTGGAGCTGACCGTCGACCTGGCCTCCGCCTCGCCCGCCCCGGAGGGCGCCGCGATGGGCCTCGGCCGCGGCTGGATCCTGCTGCTCACCCTCACCCTGGCCGGCCTGGCCTTCGGTCTGGTCTTCGGCTGGATCGCGCGCTGGCGGATCGCCGTCTGGCGGGAGAACTGACCATGCGTACGACGCTTCGCGGCGCCCTCGCCGCCCTCGCCCTGCTGCCCGCCCTGGCCCTGGGCGCCCCGGCCGCCTCGGCCGCCTCGCCGTCCCCCTCGGCCAGCGCGAGCGGCACCCCGGCCCCGGCCACCAAGGCCGGCACCTCCTTCCTGACCGCGGTCAACCTCTCCCCCGGCCAGGACGCCAAGGTCTCCGTCTCCACGGGTGACTACCTGTACTGGGCGTTCGGCGCCTCCGAGGGCCAGACCCCGACGGTCGGCCTGACCGTCAACCTGGCCCCCGCCGCCGACCGGCACGGCCCGCAGACCTGGTCCGTCGAGGTCTTCGACGGGCTGCGCCGCCGCCAGTCGTGCACCGCCGGCACCCAGAACGCCACCGCCGACCAGAGCGCCGGCACCCTGGCGCTGAGCTGCACCCTGCGCGAGGTCCGCACCTGGGCCGAACCGTGGTCCGGCGACCCGCTGCCCGGCACCTACTACGTGCGCCTGTCGGTCGGCGACGTGCCGCAGCCCGACCTCGGCCTGGCCTCCTCGGTCCAGCTGCACGTCGCCGCCAAGGGCGACGCCGACAACGCCCAGCCCGAGGGCGGCGAGCTGAAGGCCCCGCTGGTCCCGCCGGCCGGCGGCGGCGCCGCCACGGCCAAGGCGGCCGCCCCGGTGGCCCAGGAGGAGCACTGGTACACCGGCTGGTTCTCCGGCTGGAACAGCCGCTGGTACTGGACGATCGGCGGCGGCTTCCTGGCCGCGCTGGCCGGTGTCCTCGGCTACAACCTGACCCGGCACCCGCACGGCCACCGGCCCGGCCGCTACGGTGCCGTCCCGTCCCAGGGCTCCCACCAGAGCGGCAGCCACGCCGGCTCGGACCGCCCCTGAGGCACCCCCGGAG
>NZ_JBHVFE010000414.1:0-8097 GCF_042801945.1 Kitasatospora sp. NPDC057542 | reverse complement strand
ACGCACCCCTGCGTCCACCGGCCCCGGCCGTCGTGCCCGTCCGGACGTTCAGGCCAGGATCTTCTCCTTGGCCTTCTGGTACTCCTCGTCGGAGATGGCGCCCTTCTCCTTCAGGTCCGCCAGTTTCGCCAGGTCGTCGACGTGGCTGCGGCCGCCGGCCTCCGGTCCCGACGCCGCCGCGTCCCGGATGTAGGCCTTGAACGCGGCCTGGCTCTCCTGGGCCTGTTGGATGTCGCGCTTGGTCATCGACTGCCCGCGGGCGATCAGGTACACGAGGACGCCGATCAGGGGCAGGAGGATCACCAGGACCAGCCAGCCGGCCTTGCCCCAGCCACCGAGGTCGTGGCTGCGGAAGATGTCCGTGATGATCTTGAACAGCAGGAAGAACCAGAGGATCCAGAGGAACAGCTCCAGCATCGTCCAGAAGATGTTGAGCAGCGGGTAGTCCACGGCCAGTGATGTGGTGTCCATGGCCGAGTAATATCACCACAAAACGGACACTCTCACTCGATGTTCCGCCGTTCCGGTGACCTTCCGCAGCCGCGGGAACGGCTGCCGGGGCCGGGATCTCAGCCCAGTCCGGCCCGGCGCCGCAGTTCCACCGCCAGGGCCACCAGTTCGCCCCACCAGGCGTCGTGCCCGGCCAGCAGCAGCCGCTGGGCCTCCGCGGACGGCACCGGACGGACCTCGACCACCTGCTCGCCGTCCGCCGGATTGGTCGGCGCGGAGTCCAGCGCGACCTCGCCCCAGCCCCACAGCCAGGCCTTCTCCGGGTGCGGCTGCCACGGCCGGTACGGCACCGGGTCCTCGGTGCGGCAGCGGTGCGCGCCCAGCCAGTGGGCCTCGCCGAGCAGCCGGGCGCCGGCCTCCTCCCGCAGCTCGCGGGCCAGGCAGGAGGCGATGCTCTCGTCCTGCTCCCGGGTGCCGCCGGGCAGGAACCAGTGGTCCCGGTCGTCCCGGCAGAGCACCACCTGACCGTCCGCGAAGCCGACCAGGTGGATGTTGGTGACCAGCGCGTCCGGCGGTGGCTCGGTGGAGAACTGCGCGTCGAACCGCCCCCAGCTCCAGTACTGCGGTGCGTGCAACGCCGGGAACAGGGCGGCGAGTTCGGCGGATCTGGCAGAGGCGTCGGTGCGGTCCGTGGTATCGGTCATTCGCAGATCGTAGTGGTGGCCGGGAAACGCCGGGGGGCGCTCGGATGGACGAGGGTGATGTCGGAGGTGGAGACGGCGAGCGGGCGGAGCGGACGCGGTACCGCGGCCGGTGCGCCGACCCAACTGCCGAGTGAGATCTCGGCGGTGATGCCCGGTCCGAAGCCGGCGATCAGCCCGGTGGTGCCCTCGGGCGCGCCGCCGTCGGCGAACAGCCGGGCCAGGGCGTCGAAGACCACGGCGCTGGCGATGTTGCCGCGCTCGGTGAGCGTCGCCCGGCTGTAGCGGAAGGTGGCCGGTTCCAGGTCGAGGAAGCGGCACAGGTCGTCCAGGATGCGCGGGCCGCCCGCGTGCACGATGTAGAAGCCGAGCCCGGAGACGTCCCAGCCGTGCTCCCCGGCCAGGCCGCGCAGTGCGGGCGCGAGCATCTCCATCGTGCCGGGCACCCGCTTGTCCAGCTGGAAGTGGAAGCCGGTGTCCTTCACCCCGTACGAGATCCAGTCCTCGGTGTGCGGGACGAGGTGCGAGCCGTTGCGCTCGACCTGCACGCCGTGCCCGCCGCTCCCGCGCATCACCACGGCGGCGACCGCGTCCCCGAACAGGCCGTTGGAGAGCAGCGAGCCGACGCCGAGGTCGGTCGGCTGGTAGCAGAGCGAGCAGAACTCGCAGGCGACGATCAGCGCGTTGGCGCCCGGATAGGCGCGGCAGAAGTCGTGCGCCCGGTTGACGGCGGCGCCGCCGGCCGCGCAGCCGAGCTGGGCGATCGGCACCTGGCGGGTGTCGGAGCGGAAGCCCATGGTGTTGATCAGCCAGGCGGTCATCGACGGCATCATGAAGCCGGTGCAGGACACGTAGACGATCAGGTCGATGTCCCGGGCGGTCAGCTCGCCGTGGGCGAGGGCGCGTTCGACCACCGCGGGGACGCGCCGCTTGGCCTCGCGCTCGTACACCTCGTTGCGGACGGTGAAGCCCGGGTGGGTGAGGGTGCGCTCGATCGGCTGGACCAGGTGCCGGGTGCGCACCCCGGTGTTCTCGATCAGCCGTAACGCCAGGCCGAGTCGGGGGTGGCCGGCGTGCAGGGTGCGGGCCAGGTCGAGGGTCTGTTCGAGGGTGATGACGTGCTCGGGCACGGCGATCGCCGGGCGGCAGAGAGTTGCCATGGTGTGGGTCTCCCCGGTGCTGCGGGAACGGTGAGTTGAGGGGAGGCGCTACCAGGCCACCGGCAGGGTGCGCGGGAAGCGCCAGATCGAGCCGGAGTTCCAGTCGAGTTCGGACGGGTCGACGGCCAGCCGCAGGCCGGGGAACCGGCGCAGCAGGGTGCCGATGGCGACCTGAAGCTCCATCCTGGCCAGGTGCGAGCCGAGGCAGTGGTGCTGGCCGTACCCGAAGGCCATGTGGGTGGGTGCGCCGCGGTCGAGGTCCAGCTCGTCGGGGTGCTCGTAGACCGCCGGATCCCGGTTGGCGGTCAGGTAGGAGACGTGCACGGCCTCGCCGGCCCGGATCGGCACGCCGCCCAGTTCGACGTCCTCGGTGGCGACCCGGGCGATGCCGACGCCCTGGCGGAACGGGATGAAGCGCAGCAGCTCCTCCAGGGCGCGCGGCAGCATCTCCGGCCGGGCGCGCAGCTTGGCGAGCTGCTCGGGGTGGGTGAGCAGGGTGTAGGTGAGGTTGCCGAGCTGGTAGGTGCTGGTGTCGTGGCCGGTGACCAGCAGGACCATCGCCATGACGGTCAGCTCGTCCGGGTCGAGCAGCTCGTCGCCGTCGCGGGCGGTGGCCAGGGCGCTGATCAGGTCCTCGCCGGGGTGGGCCCGGCGGGCGGCGGTCAGCTCGGTGAAGTAGCCGCGCAGCGCGGTCTTGGCGGCCTCCTGGCCGTCCCGGCTGCCCGGGCCCATCCGCATCATCGCGACGGCGTGGCCGCGCAGTTCGGCGCGGTCGGCCTCGGGGATGTCCAGCAGTTCGCAGATGGTGGTGAGCGGGAGGCGGCCGGCCAGGAAGTGCATCAGGTCGGCGGGGGCGCCGTGCTCGGTCATCTCGTCGAAGTAGCCGTCGACGGTCCGCTGGGTGGTCGGGCGCATCCGCTCGACCTGGCGGTTGGTGAAGCCCTGGGCGACCAGCCGGCGCAGCCGGTTGTGCGCGGGCGGGTCCATCAGGTTGATCGCCTCGGCCTGGGCGATCGGGGCCGGCGTCATCCGGGGCAGGTCGCGGCCGATGCCCGCGGCACGGCTGAACCGGCGGTCGGTGGTGACCGTCTTGACGTCCTCGTAGCGGGTGGCCAGCCAGGCCTCGCCCTCGCCGTGCGGCAGCCGGATCCTGGCGACCGGGGCCTCGGTGAGCAGTTGCTTCAGGAGGGGGTCGAACTCCAGGCCGTCGGTGTGGTGGAAGGGGCAGTCCCACACGGGGGCGGTGGTGGTCACGGGCCGGTCCAAGTGTCCTCGTCATGCCGGGTGGTGGCGCCCGAGGTGTCGGTTCTGTTCGGGCGTGGACATGCAGATGCTGCCCCATGGACCGGCAAAAAGGGGGATTTGGCGAGGAGTTAGCTCTAAGGAGTGAGATTCGGATGATAGTCGCGCGAATTGGCGCATACGGAAAGGGACGTTGACGGTCAGCCGCCCCCCGGTGCGACCAGCCCGGTCTCGTAGGCGAGGACCACCGCCTGCGCCCGGTCGCGCAGGTGGAGCTTGGCGAAGATCCGGGCCACGTGGGTCTTCACCGTCGACTCGCTGAGCGTCAGTTCGCGTGCCAGTTCGGTGTTGGACAGCCCGCGCCCGAGCAGTGTGAGCACCTCCGCCTCGCGCGGGGTGAGCGGGGCGAGGTCGCGGTGCAGCGGCGGGCCGTCGGCACCCGGGGCCGGCCGCGGGGTGCCGGCCGCGAAGCGCTCGACCAGGCGCCGGGTGATCGAGGGGGCGAGCAGCGCGTCCCCGGTGTCCACCAGCCGGACGGCGGCGGCGAGGTGGGCCGAGGTGACGTCCTTGAGCAGGAAGCCGCTGGCCCCGGCGGACAGCGCGGCGTAGACGTAGTGGTCCAGGTCGAAGGTGGTCAGCATGATCACCCGGCAGCCGGGCACCTGGGCCAGGATGCGCCGGGCGGCCTCCAGGCCGTCCGTGCCGGGCATCCGGATGTCCAGCAGCGCGACGTCCGGGCGGTGCAGCACGGCGGCGGCCACCGCCTCGGCGCCGTCGGAGGCCTCGGCGACCACGTCGATGCCGCGGGCGGTGAGGATCATCCGGAAGCCGGTGCGGACCAGCTCCTGGTCGTCGGCGATCACCACGCGCGGACGGCGTTCCAGGTCCTGCTCCACGCCGCCCCCCGTCACGGCCGGTCCAGCGGGATGCGGGCGCGGACCCGGAACCCGCCGCCGAGCCGGCGCCGGGCGTCCAGGTCACCGCCGTACACCGCGACGCGCTCGCGCAGGCCGATCAGTCCGCGCCCGGCCCCGTCGGGCCGCGGCCCGACCGGCGCGGCGGGTGCCCCGGAGAGCACGCTCGGGCCGCTGTTGAGCACCTCCACCCGCAGGTAGTGGTCCGCGTAGCGCACCGTCACCTCCGCCGTCACCCCGTCCCCGTGCTTGAGCGCATTGGTCAGCGCCTCCTGGATGATCCGGTACGCCGTCACGTCGATGCCGCCGGGCAGCGGCCTCGGCTCGCCGGAGATCCGCACCTCGACCGGCAGCCCGGCGAAGGCGAACCGGTCGATCAGCGGGCTCAGCCGGCTCAGGCTGGGCTGCGGCGCGAAACCGTCCGCGGCCGGCTCCTCGCTGCCGTCCGCCGCGGGGGCGAGCAGGCCGAGCAGGTGCCGCAGTTCGGTCATCGTGTCCCGCCCGGCCGCCTCGACCGCGGCCATCGCGGCCGCCGCCTCCTCGGGCATGGTGGCCAGCACCTCGCGCGCGGCCCCGGCCTGCACCACCATCAGGCTCACGTTGTGGCTCACGATGTCGTGCAACTCGGCGGCGATCCGCGCCCGTTCGGCGTCCACGGCGGTCCGGGCGGCGCTCTCCCGCTCCCGCTCCAGCAGCCAGCCGTGCTCGCCGACGGCCGCGCGGTGCAGCCGCCGCGCCCGGGCGAGCGCCACGGCCAGCCGACCGGCCGCGGCACTCGCCACACCGGCCACCGCGACGGCCACCCAGCCCCACCCCGTTCCCCACACGACGCCAGCTTCCCAGGTCGCGGCATGATCCACATCATCCGGGGGTGCCGCCCCCGTACATCCCGGGTACTACGGCCGCCGCGGTTACACCCGGGGTGGGACGTGACGGCGGGGCGCCTGCGCCTACGGTCGTCCACCATGAGCAACGACCACGACGGGACCTCCCGGCCGGGCGACGCGCAGGTCGTCGTCGAGCTGTCCGGAGTCCACAAGGAGTTCGGCGACGCCAAGGCACTCGACGGCGTCGACCTGCGGATCCGCGCCGGCGAGGCGGTCGCCGTGATGGGCCCCTCGGGGTGCGGCAAGTCCACCCTGCTGAACATGGTGGCCGGACTGGACCGGCCCACCGCCGGCACCGTCCGGGTGCAGGGGCAGGACCTCGGACAGCTGAACGAGAACGGGCTGGCCCTCTTCCGCCGCCGCCACATCGGCATGATCTTCCAGTTCTTCAACCTGATCGACGACCTCCCGGCCCTCGACAACGTCGCCCTGGCCGCCCAGCTGACCGGCACCAGTGCCCGCCAGGCCCGTCGCCGCGCACTGGAGCTGCTGGACGAGCTGGGGGTGGCGCACCGCAAGGACGTCTACCCGGCCTCGCTCAGCGGCGGCGAGCGCCAGCGGGTCGCGGTGGCCCGCGCCCTGATGAACCGCCCGGCCCTGCTGCTCGCGGACGAGCCCACCGGCGCGCTGGACAGCCGCTCGGGCGAGCAGGTGATGGACCTGCTGATCGACCTCAACCAGATCGGGCAGACCCTGCTGATCGTCACCCACGACCCCAACCTGGCCACCCGCTGCGCCAGCCGGCTGGTCGAGGTCGCGGACGGCAGGGTGGCGAACGAGCGGATGCTGGAGGCGTCCGCATGACCGGCGCGGTGTGGCGGGCTTCCCGGGCAGCGGTGAAGCGCCGCCGGGTGCAGACCATCGTGATCGGCCTGGTCGTGTTCTGCTCGACCACGACCGTGCTGCTCGCCCTGGCGGTGATCAGCGCCGCCCGGGCCCCGTTCGACGACGCCTTCGGCGGCCAGCGCGGAGCGCACGTCGTCGCCGCCTTCGATCCGGCCAAGGCCTCGGCGGAGCAACTGGCCGCCACCGCCCACCGGCCGGGCGTCGAGGCCGCCGCCGGGCCGTTCGACCAGGCCGTGGTGGAGATCCCCACCGACTGGGTCGGCAGCCCGCCCGGGCCGCTGACCCTGGTCGGCCGCGCCGACCCGGCCGGGCCGGTGGACCGGGTGGAGCTGCTGTCCGGCCGCTGGGCCACCGCACCCGGCGAGGTGGTCCTCAACTCGCCGTTCGGAGGCGGAGCGGAAAGTCTCCTGAACTCCCCGCTCCCCATCGGCGGCGGCCGACACCTCACCGTCGTCGGCTTCGCCACCAGCATGAGCCAGAGCGCCGGCGGCTGGGTCGCCCCCGAGCAGGCGGCCGCCCTGCACCCCACCGGCCGGCAGATGCTCTACCGCTTCACCGACGCCGACGACGAGCAGCGGCTCACCTCCGCCCTGGCCACGGCCACCGAAGGCCTGCCCGAGGACGCGGTCGTCAGCGCCCAGTCGTACCTGGTGCTCAAGCAGGCCTTCTCCGCCGGCGCCGACGCCTACCTCCCGCTGATGACGGTCTTCGGCGTGCTCGGCCTGGTCGTCTCCGTGCTGATCGTCGGGAACGTGGTGAGCGGCGCGGTGGTCTCCGGGTACCGGCACATCGGCGTGCTGAAGTCGATCGGCTTCACCCCGCGCCAGGTGGTCACGGTCTACCTGACCATGGTCTCGGTGCCCGCGATCGCCGGCACCGTCCTCGGCACGGCGGCCGGCTGGGCGGCGTCGTACCCGATCCTCCGGTCCGCATTCTCCGGCATCGTCACCGGCACCGCCGTGATCCAGCCCGCCGGCTGGCTGCCCGCCGCCACCCTGATCAGCCTCCCGACTCTGGTCGTCCTCGCCGCCCTGGTCCCGGCCTCGCGCGCGCACCGGCTCTCCGCCGCCCAGGCCATCTCGGCGGGCAGCACGCCGCGCAACGGCCGCGGACTGAAGGTCCAACGGTGGCTGAGCGGCACCAGACTGCCGCGTGCGGTCAGCCTGGGCCTCGGCCAGCCCTTCGCCCGCCCTGCCCGCACCGCGCTGACCATGGCGGCGATCGTGCTCGGCGTCGTCACCGTGACGATGACGACCGGCCTGAGCAGCACCCTGACCGAACTGGTGGACCACAACGACGGTCACACCCACGTCAACGTCCAGACCGCCCACTTCGCGGGCAACAAGGTCGAGCCGAAGCTCACCCCGGCCCGGACCGAGGCGATGCTGCGCGCCACCCCCGGCGCCGAGCGGGTCACCAGCCGCGGGCTGGTCCAGGTCGGGCTGGTCGGCTACGCCCAGCCCGCGTTCGCCGACTTCTACGGCGGCGACGTCGCGAACTCCAAGTGGCTCTCGGTGGTGGACGGCCGTCCGGCGACCGGCCCGAACGAGATCGAGGCAGGGCCGTCCTTCCTCAAGCAGCACGGGCTCAAGGTCGGCGACAGGCTCACCCTGTTCCTGGACGGGCGGCAGTTGCCCGTCACCCTCGTCGGCGAGGAGTCCCAGGGCAACCCCCGGGCGTTCGCCTCCAACGACGCCACCCGGGCCGCGCTCACCGACGACCCGCACGTGGTCGAGTACGACGTGACGCTCGCCGTTGGCGCCGACGCCGAGGCGTACCGGAAGGCGGTCTCGGACGCCGACCCGAGCCTGTCGGCCTCGGTGTTCGCGCCCGACCTGGCCGGGCCGGTCGCCGCGGTCATCGCCTTCACCACGATCTTCACGGTGCTGTTGTCGGT
>NZ_JBHVFE010000413.1:0-8102 GCF_042801945.1 Kitasatospora sp. NPDC057542 | reverse complement strand
CGGGACGGGTGACCGTCCCGGGCGCGCCGTGCCGCTACGGGCCTGACGGCTGCCCCCGGCGGGCTACGGAGCCGTCCCGTCCGCATCCACCGCCCTGCCCCGCGCCTCCGTCCCGCCCTTCAGCGCCGGAGCGGCCGAGGCCCAGTAGGTGGCGTCCGCCGGGCGGCGCTCGCGCAGGTCCTTCCGCACCTCGCCGGCCAGCCGACGGGTGTCGCGGCGGTTCATCGTGGCGCCGATGCCGGCGCCGACCAGCAGCGGGACCACCGCCGGCAGGTGGCGCAACGAGCTGCGGGTCAGCCGGCGGCGGACCTGCCGGCGCACCTCCGAGCTGATCGCCAGCGCGGCGAAGCCGGCGGGCCGGACCAGCAGGCCCGCGTCGATCCCCCGGCGGTTGGCCCAGGCGCCGAGGTAGGCGCCGGCCCGCTGGATGGCGGCGCCCTGCGCCGGCGCGCCGTAGACCTCGTGCAGCTCGGCGATCAACTTGATCTCCACGGCCGCCACCGCGAGCGTCTCGGCCGCGATCTCCAACGGCATCGCGGGCGGCACCGGCAGCATCGCCGCCGCGCCGACGCCCGCGCCGAGCGCGCCGGAGGCCCGGACGGCACCGGTGACCAGCAGGTCGGCCAGCTGCTCCGGAAAGGCCGCGTCCGGGTACTGCGCCCGCAGCGTGGCGACGTCGCGCACCGGGATCCGCGGCGCGGCCTGCACCAGCTGTTCGGTCAGGGCCTTGCCGCCGTAGACGGCGCCCTTGGTCGCTCCCCTCGCGGCGGCGCGGCCGCCGTGGCCGAGCAGCCGGGCGGCGTGCAGGACCACGGCCCGGCCGCGCCGCTTCGCCGCGTACTCGGCGACCGGGCCCTGGCCGGCGGGCTGCTCGGACTCCTCGACCAGTTCGGCGATCTGCTCGCTCAGGTCGGGCTCGGGGGCCGGCCGGGAGCGGCCCGGCCTGCGGAAGACTGCCATGGGAATCCGGTGCCCCTTTCACGACAACGGCACCACCCGGTGCCCCGGGCCGGCTACTCGGCGACCTCCACCCCGCGCCAGAAGGCCACCCGGCCGCGCACGTGCTCGGCCTCGGGCTTCGGGTCGGCGTAGAACCAGGCGGCGTCCGGGTTGGTCCGCCCGTCCACCTCCAGGGTGTAGTAGCCGGCGGTGCCCTTCCAACCGCACACCGTGGTGGTCCCGGAGGGGCGAAGGAACTCGGTGTGCACCGCCTCCGCCGGGAAGTAGTGGTTGCCCTCGACGACGACGGTGTCGTCACTCTCCGCGATCACGACACCCTGCCAACTCGCTCTGGTCATACGGCGATTGTGCCCGACGGAGGGATGCCGCACTCATGGTTGCCTGGACCGGCCGGACAGTCAGGACAGCGGTTGGGCGCGCACCGGCAGGTGCGGGCTCTGGTGGCCGCCGCTGGCGAGCATCCGGACCTCGCCGGCGTCGCTGATCTCGGCCCGGACGATGCCGCTCTCGTCCTGGTACACCGGGTGGCCACCCGGGCCGGTCGCGTCGGTGCGGACGACCACGATGACGTCCTGCGGGGCCTGGCCGCCCGGGGTTCCGGGAAAGGTGAGGGCGTAGCGCTCGGAGGGGTTCATCACACCTGGCTCCTGCCTACCCGGTGGCCTCGGCCGGCGCGACGGCCCGGGCGTTCGAGCCGCGGACCTCCAGCTCGGCGAGCAGCCTGGCGGTGGCCTCCGCGACCGCGTCCACGGCCCGGTCGAAGGCCTCGCGGTTGTGCGCCGCGGGGGCGCGGAACCCGGACACCTTGCGGACGTACTGCAGCGCGGCGGCGCGGAAGTCCTCCTCGTCGGCGTCGGACGTGACGGGAGGTCGCAGCGTCTTGATGTTGCGGCACATGCTCCCAGTCTCGCGCGCGGGAGCCGTGTCGGCGACCCCCTCTCGTCACGCGCACCTCACGGGGCCGTCATCCGGCCGGATTAGGATGCCGGACGAACGAATTCATCCCGCCGCGCCGGACTCCCGGTCCGTCGGCACCACTCCGGAGTCACCCCCTTGCCTCTCGCGCTGCTCGCGCTGGCCGTCACGGCGTTCGCCATCGGAACCACCGAATTCGCGGCCATGGGGCTGCTCCCCCAGGTCGCCGACAGCCTCCACGTCTCGATCCCGCAGGCGGGCTGGCTGATCTCGGCGTACGCGCTGGGGGTGGTGGTCGGTGCGCCGCTGCTGACCGCGATGGCCGCCGGACGGCCGCGCAAGGCGGTGCTGGTGGGGCTGGCCGGGCTGTTCGCGGCCGGCAACCTGCTGTGCGCGGTGGCGCCGGACTTCTGGACGCTGGCCGCCGCCCGGCTGATCACCGGGCTGCCGCACGGCGCCTTCTTCGGCGCGGGTGCGGTGGCGGCGGCCGAGCTGGTCGCGCCGGACCGGCGGGCCCGGGCGGTGGCCGTGATGTTCTCCGGGCTGACCGTCGCCAACATCGTCGGCGTCCCGGCCGCGACCCTGCTCGGCCAGCACCTGGGCTGGCGGGCGACCATGCTGGTGGTCGTGCTGATCGCGGCCGCCGGGACGGTCGCCATCGCCCGGCTGGTGCCCGCGCTCCCCTCCCCCGGCCAGTCCGGGCTCCGGCACGAGCTGCGCGCCTTCCGCAGCGGGCAGCTCTGGCTGGCGCTGGCCACCGTGGTGCTCGGCTGCGGCGGCTTCTTCGCCTGCTACACCTACATCACGCCGCTGCTCACCGAGGTCTCCGGGTACGCCACCGGCTCGGTGACCCTGGTGCTGGCACTGTTCGGGGTCGGCATGACGATCGGCAACGTGCTGGGCGGATTCGCCGCCGACCGGGCACTGCGCCCCACCGTCTGCGCGGCCTTCGTGCTGCTCTCCGCCACCCTGGCCCTGTTCGCGGTGACCGCGCACGCCCGCTGGTCGGCGGCCGTCACGGTGGTGCTGATCGGCCTGTTCGGCTTCGCGATCGTGCCGGCCGTGCAGACCCTGGTGCTCCAGAAGGCGCGCAGCGCGCCGACCCTGGCCTCGGCGACGGTCCAGGGCGCCTTCAACCTGGCCAACGCCCAGGGGGCGTACTTCGGCGGGCTGGCGCTGGACGCCGGGTTCGGCTGGACCTCGCCGGCGCTGGTCGGCGCGGGCCTGGCCGCCGCGGGGACGCTGGTCGCGGTGCTCGCCTGGGCGGTCGACCGGCGCCGTCCCGTGCCGCCGGCCGCGGAGCCGGCGGCGGCCGCGATGACGACGGTCCGGCCTCGCGTCTGACGATTCCAGTCCGATCAGCGGGAATTGTCGGGCACGCCGTCGATCTCCCGGTGGGCGTCGGCCAGCAGCAGGTAGCCCTCGCCGTTGAGCTTGATGCCCGCGCGCTCGTCCTCGGTCAGCTCCCGCCGCACCTTGGCCGGGACGCCGGCGACCAGCGAGCCGGGCGGGACGACCATGCCCTGGGGCACCACCGCGCCCGCCGCGACCAGCGAACCGGTGCCGATCCGGGCGCCGTTGAGCACCGTGGCGTTCATGCCCACCAGCGCGTCGTCCTCGACCGTGCAGCCGTGCAGCACCGCGTTGTGGCCGACCGAGATCCGCTCGCCGAGCACCAGCGGGAAGCCGGGGTCGGCGTGCAGGGTGCAGTTGTCCTGGATGTTGCTGCCCGCGCCGACGCTGATCGACTCGGCGTCGCCGCGCAGCACCGCGCCGTACCAGACGCTCGCGCCGGCGGCCACGGTCACGTCCCCCAGCACGACGGCGTTCGGCGCCACGAAGGCGCCCGGGTCGACGGCGGGCACCTTGCCCCCGACTGCGGCGATCAGCGGCTCTGCCATGTCTCGTCCTCCTGATGACCGTGTGGGCCGTTGGGTCGCCGGTCAGCGTAGGGGGTCGGTCACCGCGCCTTGCGGGCGAGGTCGGGTACGGCGAGGTCCGGTACGGCGTTCCCGGCGACGCCGGGGCGGTGGATCCGGTCCGGGCGCCGCAGAGGGCGGTCACGGTCGGAACGAACCCGGAGCCGCATCCGGGGACGGTTCGGGATGCGGCTCCGGGAACGCGGCCCGGCGGCGGCTCGGGCGGGCGTCAGGCGAGCGGCGCCTTGGTGCGCAGGACCTCGATGAAGGCCCGCAGCCACGCCGGGTGGTCGGGCCAGGCGCGGGCCGAGACGACCACGCCGTCCACCACCGCCTCGCCGTCCACGAACTCGGCGCCCGCCGCCTTGATGTCCGGGGCCAGCGCCGGGTAGGCCGAGGTGCGGCGGCCGTCCAGCACGCCGGCGGCGGCGGTGACCAGCGGGCCGTGGCAGATCTGGGCGACGGGCTTGTCCGCGGCGAAGAAGTGCCGGGCGATCCGCTGCACGTCCGGGTCGTTGCGCAGGTACTCGGGGGCGCGGCCGCCGGGAATGACCAGGGCCACGTAGTCCGCCGGGTCGACGTCGGCGAGGGCCACGTCGGCGGGCCAGGTGTAGCCGGGCTTCTCGGTGTAGGTGTCGAAGCCCTCGACGAAGTCGTGCACCACGAACTGGAGGCGCTTCTTGCTCGGGGCCGCGATGTCGACCTGGTAGCCCTCCTCCCGCAGCCGCTGGTAGGGGTAGAACACCTCCAGTGACTCGGCGGCGTCTCCGGTGACGAGCAGGATCTTCGATGTCATCGCCGACATCCCTCCATGTGGTCGAGCCTCAGGTCGGGTACGGGCGCCGGGCGGTGGCGGCCGGCCCTGGCCCGGTCCAACCTCCCGTACCGGCAACGCCGTTGGCAACGGGGCGCACCGGGCGCACAACGGCGCATGCTCAGGTGCGCGCGCCGGTTGCGCGGAGTGCACGCCGGCCTGGCGCCCGGCTGCGGGGGCCGGCGGCCCGCGTCCTAGACTCCTGCTGCCCGCTACCGTCCTTCTCCCGGAGGAGCCATGCCCGACCGCACCACCTACGTCGTCCTCCCCGGCTATCAGAACTCCGGCCCCGAGCACTGGCAGACCCGCTGGGAGGCGGCCGAGCCGGAGTCCTTCCGTCGGGTCGAGCAGGCGGACTGGGACCACCCGGAGCGGACGGACTGGGTGGCCCGGGTGGACGCGGCGGTGGCCGCAGCCGCCGCCGAGGGCCCGGTGGTGCTGGTCGCCCACAGCCTGGGCTGCGTCACGGCGGCCCACTGGGTGGCCACCGCGTCCGCCGAGCGGACCGCCGCCGTCCGGGGCGCGCTGCTGGTGGCCCCGGCGGACGTCGACACCGCCGAGGTCCCGGAGCTGGTGAACTTCCGCCCGGTGACGCTGGAGCGGTTCCCGTTCCCGGCCGTCGTGGTCGCCTCGGCCGACGACCCGTGGGTCTCCACCGAGCGGGCCCGCGCGTTCGCCGCCGCGTGGGGCGCCCGGTACGTCGAGCCGGGCGCGTACGGGCACCTCAACTCCGACTCCGGGCTGGGCGACTGGCCGGAGGGCCGCAAGCTGCTCGCCGAGCTGTGACCGCGGGAACGGGGGGACGATGAACCGGGGGAACGGGGGGACGATGAACCGGGAGACGATCGACCGACGGACGTCCCGGGCCAGGCGCGTCCTGGTCCGGCTGCTGGCGGCCGGCGGGCTGGCCGCCGTACTGCTCTACACCGAGGGACAGTGGGAGAGCAGGTCGGGCGGGCGGATGGTGGTCGCCGACCTGCTCAACCGGCCGGAGCTGCTGCTCGGCGGGGCGCTGACGGCGCTGATCGCGGCCGCCTGGCTGGGTGACCTGCGCAGCGCCGTCCGGACGGCCACCCGGACGGTCACGGTGACCGCCGGCGTGGTGTTCCTGCTCGGCGCGCTGGCCGCGCACAAGGTGTCGGCGGCCGAGACCCGCAGCCGGGAGGATGCCCCGGCCGGAGCCGAGCGGGCCCTGGTGGTGGTGCACCGCTCGTACGCCACCGGGCCGACGGCGGGCGAGCACTGGCAGGTGCTGCTGGAGAGCGGCGAGGGCTGGGCGGCCCGGCGCTGGTCACTGGCGGACGTCGGCTCGGGCCAGGGGGACGCCCGGCTGGTGGGGGCGAGCTGGACCGGGCGCTCGCAGATCACCGTGGTGACCGACTCCTACCGGCGGGTGTTCAACCTGGACCAGGACAGCGGCGAGCCGGTCGAGGCGCGCTAGCCCGGCTCGGCCCGAGCCCATCGCCGGTGGACACCGCGGCGTCACTGACCGGTCATGTGCGCGATCATCTGTTCCCGGACCCGGTCGAGGTGACGGGCCATCACCTCGGCGGCGCGGTCGGCCCGGCCCTCGGCGATGGCCTCCGCAAGGTGCTCGTGGTCGGCTATCGAGGCGTCGGTGTGCGAGGCCGGCACGTTGTGCCGGCTGCGGAGCACGGTGATCTGCTGGTGCACGCGCTCCACCTGTTCGGCGATACGGGGGCTGCGGGCCGCGTCGAGCAGTGCGCGATGGAAGTCGAGACTGCTGCGGTGCGCGAACCGACGGCCCCCGGTCATGAGCTTCCTCGACTGCTCGCACGCCCGGCGCAGGGCTGTGACGTCCTTGCGGTCGCGCCGCCCGGCGGCCAGGCGCGCGGCCGCGGTCTCCAGCGCGGACCGCAGCTCGAAGAGCGCCTCGACCTCCTCGGGACCGGCCTCGAAGACCACGGCGCCCTTGTTCGGCACGTGCACCAGCAGGCCCTCGCTGACGAGCTGCCGGATGGCTTCGCGCAGGGGCCCCCTGCTGATGCCCAGCTCGCGGGCGACCTCCACCTCGTTGATCCGGGTTCCGGACGGGATCTCACCGGTGAGGACGCGCTCGCGGAGCGCGCCCACGAGCTGGCCCGCCAGGCCGCGCCGGAGGGTCTCTGACATGGGTGGTGTCCGTCCGTTCGGGACTGGCCGCTCTGTCGTCCGGCCAGGTGAGGGGGTGTGCCCGGGGTGGTGGCCGCGACGCCGGGGTGTCGGTGGACGACAGTGGACAGGGCCTCCCCCGAGTATGTCAGTACCCGGCGAGGGCATCGCCGCAGGCGGCGTTAAAGTGATAACTGTTGACACTTTGAGTCGTCCTGTCGGCCATGGGGCCGAGGAGAGGGGAATGCGCTGTGCACGCGATGGTGGCGGAGGTGTGGCGAGGTGACTTCCTGGAGTCGGTGCACCACGGGACGGTCCTGGCAGCCGGACCGGACGGGCGGACCGTGCTGAGCGTCGGCGAGACCGACCGCCCGCTGTACCCCCGCTCGTCCAACAAGCCGCTCCAGGCCCTCGGCATGCTGCGTGCCGGGCTTGACCTGGACGGCGAACTGCTGGCCCTGGCCTGCGCCAGTCACTCCGGCGAAGCCTTCCACCTCGACGGCGTACGCGCGATCCTCGAAGGTGCCGGCCTCGACACCCGCGCACTGCGGTGCACGGCCGCGCTGCCCATCGGGGAGACCGCACTGCGGGACCACCTGGCGGCCGGCGGCGGGCCCACTCCGTTGACGATGAACTGCTCGGGCAAGCACGCCGCGATGCTCGCCACCTGTGTCGCCAACGGCTGGGACACGGCCACCTACCTCGACCCCCGCCATCCCCTGCAGCGAGCCCTGCGCGAGACCGTCGAGGACCTGGCCGACGAGAAGGTCGCCGCGACCGGTGTGGACGGCTGCGGAGCACCGCTGTTCGCCATCGGCTACCGCGGCTTGGCCCGGGCCTTCGCCGCACTGGCGACGGGCCCTGCCGGATCCCCGGAACGGCGGGTCGCCCAGGCGATGAACCGGCACGCCGAGTACGTCGGCGGGACCGGTCGGGACGTGACCCGCCTGATGCGCGCACTTCCCGGCTCGGTCGCGAAGGACGGCGCGGAAGGGGTCTACGCCCTGGCGCTCCCCGACGGCTCCTCCGTCGCGCTCAAGATCGCGGACGGCTCCACCCGCGCCCGCCCCGTGGTCATGGCCGCCGCACTACGGCGGCTCGGCGTGCCGGTGGACACCGACGACACCCTCGCCGAACTGGCCACCGTCCCCGTCCTCGGACACGGCGAACCGGTCGGCGCGGTGCGCCCGGCCCGGACGCTCCTGGACCCTTCGCCGCTCCAGGACACCGCACCCGCCGACACCGCCCCGGCGGCCTGACGCAGCCCGGACGCACGAACGGACCGGCGCCGAACCGGACCAACAGGACGACTGTCCGCCGACGGGCCGCGGCCCCGCCCGTGTGGGCGTTCTAGGGCGGGGGCGGGCGGGGACAGGGCCCCG
>NZ_JBHVFE010000412.1:0-8103 GCF_042801945.1 Kitasatospora sp. NPDC057542 | reverse complement strand
GGGCGGTTCCCGTACCGGCGCGGCCTCCGGGTCACGCGTCGAAGTCGTACTCCAGGACGTAGGAGGCGGCGTCCAGGATCATCTCGTTGAGCTCGACGACCTGCCCCTCGTCGGCGAAGGCGGTGCGGCAGATCAGGATGACCGGGGTGCCGGCGGACAGTTCCAGGCGGGCCGCCTCCTCCGCGCCGGGCATCCGGGAGCGGACCTCCTCGCGGAAGTGCACGGGCTTGGCGCCGATCTCGGCCAGCCGGGCGTAGGTGCCGCCGGGGCCGGTGTCCTCGCGGGTGATCGCGGTGCCCGCGACCAGGACGGCGGGCAGGTAGGAGGTCGAGAGCAGCACCGGCTTGCCGTCCAGGACGAAGCGGCGGTGCCGTACGCACATCGGGGCGCCCGGGTCGACCCCGAGCACCCGGGCCACGTGCTCGGGCGCGCCCTGCTCGGCGACGGACACCTGGTCGACCACCAGACTGCGGTTGTCGATGTCCGCCGACCATATCGACCGGCCGGACCCCCACTGCCCCTGCGCCAGCCGCTGGATGCCGCGCCGGCGCAGCGGCCGGAAGTCCCGGACGAACACCCCGGCGCCGCGGCGCGCCTCGGCGATGCCCTCGCTCTGCAGCACGCCCAGCGCCTGACGGGCGGTCATCCGTGCCACGCCGTACTCGTCCATGAGGTCGTTCTCGCCGGGCAGGCGGTCGCCCGCGCGGTACCGGCCGGT
The DNA here is from genome assembly GCF_042801945.1 of Kitasatospora sp. NPDC057542. Lineage (NCBI taxonomy): Bacteria > Bacillati > Actinomycetota > Actinomycetes > Kitasatosporales > Streptomycetaceae > Kitasatospora > Kitasatospora sp. NPDC057542. The sequence goes on along the minus strand of NZ_JBHVFE010000412.1, from coordinate 7,385 downwards.
GTCGATGGCCGCCTTCAGGGCATCGGCGATCCGTTGGTACTTGGGCTGTTTGTCGCCACTGCTGCCGGTCATCGCCGCTCCCTCTGCCTCGGACAAATCGTAGGCGCGCCCGCGGTCGCCGGTAAGGAGATACGACCGTTGACATCTCTAGAGATATTAGCTTCTCTAGAGATGCTGGCCAGTCGCCGACCAGAGCGAGGAGCAGCACCGTGAGCACCCGACAGCGAAACGCCCCGGCCTACCGGCCGCACGTGGGTGAACTCGTCCTCGACCGGAGGACCGGACGTACCGGCATCTACATGGACACCATCGGCGGCGAGCACTACCTGCGCCCCGAGACCGGCGGCCGGGAATGGACCACCGACCCGCACCAGGTCGGCCCGACCTCCGGGCCCCGCGATTCGGCTGATTGAGATCAGCACCGGGAATTTGCGGAAAAATCCACGCAAACCGTAACGCTCGGACCCGGACAATCGTCCCGATGAATCCGGAATTCCGGAACGCCCGGCGCCCACCGCCGGGCACGTTACGGATAACACCGGTCACCATGCGTGCACCGCGGGCGGGAATCGGCCACCGCTATCCACCCGCACACGAATTGGCGCGCGCATAACCAACAGCGCCCCCGTGCCCGGACGGGGGCACGGGGGCACTCGGCCGGCGCTGCTTACGGGTTGCCGCCGACGAGGGTCTCCGGCTCGTACGGACCGCCCGGCTTGCCGCCGGCCGGGCGGGCGGGCTCCTCTATGTACTGCCCCTCGTCTCCGAACGGGGCGTTCTCGAACGCGTCCTTCTCCGCGTCGGTCGGCGCGGTGTACTCGGCCGGGTTCGAGGACGCGGCCACCGCACCCTCGACAGCCTCGCCCGCCTCCACAGCGGCGGCCGGGGTGCCGATCTGCGCCGTGTTCTGGGGCGCCGACGGCTCCGGGGTCTCGCTCTGGTCGTTGGCCATTGGGCGGCCGCCTTTCGGTCATCAATTGTCTTCAGCCCGACCTCTGTGGCGCGGGCGCGCGGACAGTATCGTAGAGTTGATTAAATGTCCGATAAACGCCGTGCGACTTGCGGCGCCGTCCGGCAGAGTCGGGCGTCCGCCTAGGCTGAACCACCGCGGCGGACCGCCGAGCGCCCTTTCACGGAATCGACACCACAGGCCATCGGGGGACTTCATGGAGTTTCTGGAGACGCCGCAGGACCCTGCGCTGCGCTTCCAAGTCCTCGGTCCGGTCCAGGCCTGGCTCGACGGCAAGCCGCTCTCCCTCGGATCGCCACAGCAACAGGCCGTTCTGACGACACTTCTGCTGCATTCCGGACGTCCCGTCACCACGCAGGACCTGGTCGACGCGCTCTGGGGCGAGCGTCCTCCGGCCCAGGCGGTGGCGGCACTGCGCACGTACATCTCCCGCCTGCGCTCCGTCATCGAGCCCCGGCGCGAGGTGCGCCGACCCGCCGAGCTGCTGGTCTCGGTCGCCGACGGCTACGCGCTGCGCATCCCGGGCGAGGCCCTCGACCTGACGGTCTTCGAACGACTCTCCGCCGAGGCCACCGCCGCGCGCACCTCGGGCGACCGGCACCAGGCACACCGACTGCTGGTGGAGGCGCTGGACCTGTTCAGCGGCCGTCCGCTCACCGGCGTCCCCGGCCCCTACGCCGACGCCCAGCGGCTGCGGCTGGCCGAACGCCAGGTGGCCGCCGCGGAGGAGCTGTGCGCCGCCGCCCTCGACATCGGACTGCACGCCGAGATCGTCGGCGAGCTCAACAGCCTGACCGCCGAGCACCCGCTGCGCGAGCGGCTGCGCGAACTGCTGATGCTGGCGCTGTACCGCTGCGGCCGCCAGGCCGAGGCGCTCGGCGTCTACACCGACACCCGCAAGCTGCTGATCGAGGAGCTCGGCGTCGAACCGGGCGCGGGCCTGTCCACGATGCACACCCGCATCCTCGCCGCCGATCCCGACCTGGCGCCCCCCGCCACGGCTGCCCCCGCCGCCCGCGAGGAGGGTTTGGCCGCGCCGCCCGCACCGGCCCAACTCCCGGCGGACGTATCGGACTTCAGCGGCCGCACCGAGCTGGTTGGCGACCTCTCGACGGCCCTGATGAACGCCACCGGCCAGGCCGTCGTGGTGACCTCGCTGGCCGGCATCGGCGGAGTCGGCAAGACCACTCTCGCCGTGCACGTCGCCCACCGCGTCCGCGCCGAGTTCCCGGACGGGCAGCTGTACGTCGACCTGCGCGGAGCCGGCGCCTCACCCGCCGACCCGGTGGCCGTCCTGGGCGACTTCCTGCATGCGCTCGGCGTCGCCGAGAGCCCCGACTCGCTGGAACAGCGCGCCGCCCTCTACCGCTCGCTGCTCGCCAGCCGGCGGATGCTGATCCTGCTCGACAACGCGCGCGACGCCGACCAGATCCGGCCACTCATCCCTGGGGTCTCCGGCTGCGCAGTGCTCGCCACCAGTCGCTCCCGGCTGGCCGGCATCCCCGGCGCCCAGCTGTTCGACGTCGAGGAGCTGACCCCGGACGAGGCGCTGGCGCTGTTCTCGGCCATCGTCGGCGAGCAGCGGGTCGCCGACGAGCCCGAGGCGGCCATGAAGGTGATCACCGCCTGCGGCTTCCTGCCGCTGGCCGTCCGCATCGCCGCCGCCCGGCTGGCCAGCCGCCCGCGCTGGAGCGTCTCCGACCTGGCCCGTCGGTTAGCGGACCAGCGCCGGCGGCTGGACGAACTCCAGCTCGGCAACCTCGCCGTGGAGACCACCATCGGACTCGGCTACGGACAGCTGTCCGGGCCCGAGTCCCGCGCCTTTCGGCTGCTCGCCCTGATCGACTCCCCCGACATCCCGCTGGCGGCCGCCGCGGCGCTGCTCGGCGTGGACGAGTACACCGCCGAGGACCTCGCCGAGGCGCTGGTCGAGGCAAACATGCTGGAGTGCTTCACCCCCGGCCGCTACCGCTACCACGACCTGCTCCGGCTCTACGCCCAGCGGCAGAACGAGCGGATCGGGGACACCGGGGAGCAGGAGCGGGCGGTGCTGCGGCTGCTCGACCTGCTGATCCCGACCGTCCACAACGCGACCCAGGTCATCGAGCCGGACGACCCGCTGCCCGAGCTGCTCACCACACCCTCCTCGGCCGGGATCAGCCTGCCGACCAGCGGCTCCGCCCAGGACTGGCTCCGAACCGAGGGCGCCCTGCTGCTCAGCGCCACGGCCGCGGCGGCGGCCGGTCCGCGCGCCTTGCAGCACGCGGCGATCGACCTGCTGATCCTGGTGTACGGCCTCGGCCCGGACCCCACCCACGGCCCCCAGGGGCGGCAGATCCTGGAGACCATCGGAAACGAGGCGGAGCGCCGCGGCGACCGCGCCGCACTCGCCCGGGTCCACGTCGCCCTGGGCACCCTGCAGTCCGTCACCAGTGACTTCCAGGGATCCGAACAGTCGTTCCGCCGGAGTCTGGAGAACCAGGCCCCGGACGAGCCGACCTTCCTGCTCCTCGCCACGGCCAACATGCTGGGCGTGATGCTGAACGTCGGCAACCGTCCGGCCGAGGCTCTGTTGTTCTACGAACAGGCCCGTGCCACCAGCCAGGCCGTCGGCGCCCCCTTCCTTGAGGCGCGGGTGGTCAGCAACATAGCCCGGGCGCAGCACCGGCTCGGCATGACGGAGACGGCGATCCGGTCGGCCGGCGAAGGCGTTGCCGCCGCGCGCGAGTCCAAGAACGACACACTGCTCGCCCAGACCCTCTACCAGCTGGGCGTGGTGCTCTCCGGCATCGAGGCCGTCCCGCACCTGCGGGAGGCGCACGGGCTGTACCAGTCGCAGCAGAACCCCCTATGGGAGGGCTACACCCTGGCCCGCCTCGCCTCCGCCCTGCTCGTCGCCGGGCAGCACGCCGAGGCCGCCGAGGCGGCCGGTGCGTCGCTGGCGATCGGCCAGGAGTTGGGCTCCGCCTACTGCCAGGGCCTGGCGAACGCCGCACTGGGCGAGGCACTGTTGACGCTCGCCCAGCCGGCCCGTGGACTCGCCTGCCTCCAGGAGGCGCATGCGATCTTCACGCGGCTCGGTGTGCCCGAGGCCTCCCCCGTGGCGGACCTCATCTCCCAGCAGCACACCGAGCCCCTCTCTCCCCCCGCGCCGTAAGGCCTCCGCTCCCCCACGGAGAACCTCCCCCCGTTCCGCGCGTCGGCGCCCCCGCAGCCCCCCGGCTGCGGGAGCGCCCTCAACGCTTCCCCGGCGCTGGACTCCACTGTGCACCGGATCGATTGACGTTCAATAAACGTCGGACAGTCCGCCTGCGGAGCGGCAAAACCGCAGGTCATCGACGTCACCCGGGCGCGCCGTCCGGCGTGCGGGGTCTCGCGCACAACCCTGCCCGCACCCTCGTGCTTCCACAACCCCGGCCACAACGGCCCAAGCACGGCGAGTTGGCCGGAAAGGGACCCCATGGCACAGTGATCGCGCATATTCTCAGATGCCAGTACGCACGAGTGTCTGCCGGAAACGCATCGGGGTGCGGTCCGTCCGTGTGGTGCGGAGAGCGTGACGTACCGCCACCGGCAGCGGCCCGCGGGGCCGCGGAGGAGCCACCGGAGGCCACGGGTGGAAGGGTGCCTCGCAACGTGACGACCGGACAGATATCCGACCCGTTCCCCGTCGGCGAGGACGCCGGCGACGACGATCCCGAGGTACGGCGGCGGCGGGCGGCCCGGGCACTGCAGGCGGTCGCCTTCGACACCATCGGCGCCGGGTACGGCGAGGCCTTCCCCGCCAAGGACGGACAGCTGGCCTGCGGCCGGCTGCTGCTCGCCCGGCTCGAACCCGGCGCCCCGGTGCTGGACGTGGGCTGCGGCACCGGTGACCCGACCGTCCGACAGCTGGCCGCGGGCGGTCTCCGGGTGACCGGGGCGGACCTCTCCGACGGGATGCTCGCGCTGGCCCGGCGGACCGCCTTCCCGGGCGTGTTCCCGCCGGTCTTCCATCGGATCGACCTGTACGATCTGGCCACCGAGCGCGCGGACCGGGTCTGGAACGCCCCCGAACTGGGGCCGGACGGCCGGGGCCGCTTCGCCGCGGTCACCGCTTTCTTCTCGCTGATCCTGCTGCCGCAGGACGAGATCCCGACCGTGCTCGGGCGGCTGCACGAACTCCTGCGGCCCGGCGGACTGCTGGCGCTCGGTATGGTCGAGGCGGACCTGGATCACGTTCCGCTTCCGTTCCTTGGCAGAGAGCTGCGGATCAGTGGGTATCTGAGGGAGGATCTGGAGCGGGTTCTGGTCTCGGCCGGCTTCGCCGTCGAGGAGTGCTCGGGGCATCCGTACGCACCGGCCAGTACCTCGCTGCCGCCGGAGGAACAGCTGTTCCTGTGCTGTCGACGCGTCGGCTGATCGAACCGGGACAGGACCGACCGCACCCGCGGCCGGTGCAACAGAACAGCTCACCGACCACACCGAATCCAGGACAGGCAGCCGTGCGCGACCAGCTCAAGACCGAGGCGGAGCAGCCGCCCGCCGTCCCGGGCCAGCGCCGTCAGGTCCCGGCCCCGACCTCGGCCCCGACGGCGGCGGGCCCGGCTTCGCCCTCGGCCCCGGCCCTGACGGTGGCCCCGGCTGCGGCGAAGCGGGCCGGCGCACGGCCGGAGCGCACCGAGATGGCGGTCCGCCTGGCGTACCTCGACTCGGCGACCCGGCGGATCAACAGCGCCCTCGACCTCGCCGCGACGCTGCGCAACATCGGCCGGGTACTGGTCCCGACGCTCGCCGACGCCGCCGTCGTCCACCTGCGCGACCCACTGCCCAACGTCGAACGCGAGCCCGGCTTCCCGGAGGAGCTGCGGATACACCACAGCACCGGCACCCGGATCGGCCGGCGCGGCCGCCCGAGCGGCCTGGACGACCGGCGCCGCTCCCGCTACGGCGCCCGTTCGACCGCCGACGGCGGCCCGGCCACCCCGGTGACCCGCGGCGGGGCCCTCGCCCACGCCCTGCTGAGCCGCCGCCCCGCCGAGCCGGCCGTCCTCGGCACGCCCTCCGCCGAGCGCGCCGAGACCCTGCTGCGCGAGCTGTACGGCTCCCGCGGGGTGGCCCGGCTGGCCGCCGGCACCTCCGTCCTCGCCCTGCCGCTGCGCGGCCGCAAGGCCGTGCTCGGGCTGCTGATACTGATCCGCCGCCCTCCCGAACGCACCGGCCGCCCGGTCTTCGACGCCGCGGACACCGCGACCGCGGCGCACCTCGCCACCCAGGCCGGGCTGGCCGTGGACACCGCGCTGCGCTACGCCCGCGAGTGGGAGATCGCCAACGAGCTCCAGCGCAGCATGCTGCCGCTGCGCCTGCCGCAGTCGCACGGCGTCCGGATCGCACAGCGCTACCTGCCGGGTGAGCGCGGCGCGCAGGTCGGCGGGGACTGGTACGACGCCGTCCCGCTGCCCGGCAACCGGGTCGCCCTGATCGTGGGCGACGTGATGGGCCACTCGCTCACCTCGGCCGCCATCATGGGCCAGCTGCGCACCAGCGCCCAGACCCTGGCCGCCCTCGACCTGCCGCCGCACGAGGTGCTCTACCACCTGGACGAACAGGCCCAGCGGCTCGGCCGTGAACAGCACCTGGCCACCTGCGTCTACGCGGTGTACGACCCGATCGCCAACCGGGTGGTGATGGCCAACGCCGGGCACGTCCCGCCAGTGCTGGTCCGCCCGGACGGGACCGCCGAGCTGGTCGAGCTGGACTCCGGGGCGCCGATCGGCGTCGGCGGGGTGGACTTCAACTCCGTCGAGCTGCCCGCACCGCCCGGCTCGGCGCTGCTGTTGTTCACCGACGGCCTGGTGGAGACCCGCACCCGCCCGATCAGCGACGGCCTGGAGGTGCTGCGCGCCCGGATCGCCGCCGCCCGCTGGCAGTCCCCCGAGCAGCTGTGCCAGGAGGCGCTGCGGATCCTGCCGCCCGGCGACCGCGGCGACGACATCGCGCTGCTCGGCGCCTGCTTCGACGGCATCCCGGCCGGGGACGTCGCGCACTGGTACCTCCAGCCGCGCAACGAGACGCCGGGCCGGGCCCGTCGGCTGGCCGCGCACACGCTGCGCCGCTGGGGGCTGGACGAGCTCAGCGAGGGGACCGAGCTGATGGTCAGCGAGCTGGTGACCAACGCCGTCCAGCACGCGACCCGGCCGGTCACCCTGAGCCTGGTGCGCACCACCCGGCTGCGCTGCGAGGTCGGCGACGACAGCCCGCTGCTGCCGCGCCCGCGCCGCACCGGGCCGGAGGACGAACGCGGGCGCGGGCTGCAGATAGTCGCCCGGTGCGCGGACCGCTGGGGCGCGACCAGGCTGGGCACCGGCAAGGTGGTCTGGTTCGAGCAGCGGCTGCCCGTACAGACGTGACGGCGCCCGGCGGGAGGGTTCCCGCC
>NZ_JBHVFE010000411.1:0-8143 GCF_042801945.1 Kitasatospora sp. NPDC057542 | reverse complement strand
CGCCGGAGCACCATCTGCGATCAGGCCGAGCGGGCGGGCCACTGGCCGGCCGGGTCGGAGCAGGCCCGGATCTGCCACAGCATCTACGGCTGAGCCGACGGCGGCCCCGAAGCCACGGACACGGTAGGCGCGGCCGGCGCGGTCGGACCGGTCGGAGCACCCGGGGCCCCCAGCAGGCCCTTGTCCAGCCGGGGCGCCAGCACCCGCGCCAGGGTGTCGGTGATGTGCCCGGTGTCCCGGTACAGCACCACGCCCTCCAGTACGGCTGGGCAGGAGGGCCCGGTGCCGGGGCAGAGCAGCGGCCCGAGGTCGAGGGTCCGCACCCCGTACCGGGCCGCGAGCCCGCCGTCCAGCACGGGGTCGGGTTCGAAGGCGGTGTCACGCGGGAAGAAGCAGGCGTCCGAGCGCCCGTCGGAGGCGGCCAGGCAGGTCGGGATGTCCTTCCCGGGCATCGGGGTGTCGCCGAGGTAGGCGAGCGGGGCGCCGAGCGCGGTGAGCCGGTCCAGGGTGCGGGTCCAGCCCTCGGTGCGCTCCTCCTGGCTCCCGTAGCGGTTGAGTCCCGCCATCAGGACCAGGCGCGGCTTGGGCCCGGAGGCCAACCGGGTGAGGGTGTTCTCCCGCCAGCGGTCGCACTCCTCGAAGGTGCGGCCGAGCACGTTGTTGCGCACGGTGAGGGTGGCCAGCGGGCAGCCGGGCTTGACCAGGACCTCCAGGGCCCAGTGCCGCTGCTCGGCCAGGGCGAGGGCGGCGGAGATCCACTGCCCGGCGTGCGAGTCGCCGAGCAGCACGATCCGGTCGGGGCTGTCCTCGGCACCGAAGAGGCAGCGCGGGCTGCTGTCGGCGTTGAGCGGGATCTCGCAGCCCTTGCCGGGCGGGAAGTCCTCCCGGGCCCGGGCGAGCGAGGGCGTCAGGGCGAGCACCCGGATGCCGGGGGCGAGCAGGCTCGGGCCGTCGGCGGCTCCGGCGGGGGCCGCCGTGGGCCCGGAGGAGGGGTCGCCGAGAGCGCGCACGGTGCCGCCGCCGAGGGTGAGTGCGGCGATCAGCGGGATGACCAGGGCGCTGGCGCCGACCGCGAGCCCGCGCCGGGGCGCCGGGCTGCTGCCGTACCGCAGCGGCTGCTCGACCAGCCGCAGGGTGAGCCAGGCGGGTAGCGCGGCGGCGGCGGTGAGCGCGAGCAGGGTGGTCCAGGGCAGCACACCGTACCGGGCCTGGGCGATGGTCAGTACCGGCCAGTGCCACAGGTACCAGGCGTACGAGAGCCGTCCGGCGGCGCGCAACGGGCGGGTGGCGAGCAGCCGCCCGGCGTCGGCGGCGCCGAACGAGCGGTGCCCGGCGAGCAGGACGGCGGCGGTGCCGAGGACGGGCAGCAGCGCGGCGGTGCCGGGGAAGGGGGTGTTGCGGTCGTACAGGAACAGGGGCGCGAGCACGGCCGCGAGGCCCAGCCAGCCGAGCACCCGCAGCGACCACGCCACCGGACGCCGCTCGGCGCGGGCCGCCGGAGCCGAGCCCGCCAGCGCCGCGCAGGCGCCGGCCGCGAACTCCCAGAGCCGGCTGCCGGTGGAGAAGTAGGCGAGCGGCGCGGAGGTGGCCGTCCAGCGCAGGCAGAGCGCCAGCGATACACCGCCGACGGCCACCGTGGCGAGGGTGATCGCCACGGTGCGGCGGCGCCCGTACAGGTAGCGGGCGAAACCGAGCAGCAGCACGCCCCAGAGCAGGTAGAACTGGTTCTCCACGCCCAGCGACCAGAAGTGCTGCAGCGGGCTGGGGTCGTGTTCGGCGGCCAGGTAGTCGGTCTGCCGGCCGACGAAGCGCCAGTTGGCGAACTGGCCGGCGGAGGCGATCAGGTCGCGGGCGAGGTCGGTGCCGCGCAGCGGGTCGAGCAGGGCGCCGCCTGCGACGGCGGTGGCGACGAGCACGGTGGCGGCGGCGGGCAGGATGCGTCGGGCGCGGCGGGCGGCGAAGTCCCACAGGCCGATCGGGCGGCCGACGAGCAGGCCGGTGATCAGGAAGCCGGAGATGACGAAGAAGACGTCGACGCCGATGAAGCCTCCGGTCAGGCCCGGGACAGCGGAGTGGAAGGCGAGGACGGAGAGCACGGCGACGCCGCGCAGCCCCTCGATGTCGGGGCGGAAGGCGGTGCGCCGGCGGGCCTGCCCGCTCTCGGCGACGGTGGCGCGCTGCGGGGCGGCGAGTTCCCGGTCCACCCGGACGACGCCGGGCAGCAGTTCAGCGGAACCGGAGGCGGAGGCGGAACCGGAGACCGGAGCGGGTTCCGGTGTGCCCGGTGTGGCGGCGGAGGAGGACGACGGTGGTACGGCCGTTGACACGGCGGTGCTCCTTGCAGGGCTGGCAGCGGTGGTCGGGCCCGCCGGGCCGATGGGGCGGCCGGGCGGTCTCCGCGCCGGTGGGGCGACGCGCAAGGAAACTCAACAATCAGTCGGTGGAGCAGAACTGACGAGACATCAGAACATCAGCGGATCGGCCCAGCCGGAGGCCAGCAGCCCGCACAGCAGCAGTACGGCGGTGACGGCGACGGCCTCGGCCCGGCCGAACCCGAGGTCGGAGCGGCCCCGTGCGGGCGCGGCGACCTCGCCGACGGCGCCCTTGCCGCGCTTGTTCCCGTTCAGCAGCGGCCACAGCTCCCGGATCAGCGGGATCATGGTGTACGCGGTGAGCGCGAGCAGCCCGGCGAGCGCCCAGTACGGCCGCCAGCCGTACAGCAGCGCGGCCCGGACCAGTCCGGCGGCGCCCGCGAGGACGACGAACCCGAGCCAGCCGACCCCGATCCGGGCGACGGCGCGGGCGAGCGAACTGCCGCCGGACACGGCGCCGGTGGGCACCCAGTCGGCGGAGCGGCGGCGCAGCGCGTGCGCGATGGCGACCACGTGGCAGAGCCCGCCGAGGAGCTGGACCCGGGTGACCTCGAAGCGCCAACGGGTGCGCGACATCGCGGGCAGCAGCACCAGGGCGACCCAGATCGGCGGCAGGAACGGCAGCACCTGCCAGGGCTGGATCTCCTCGGGCCGGAAGAACAGCATGATGAGGGCGGGCAGCGGCACGGCGAAGACGTTCACCGCGCTGGTGACGTAGCCGAGGATGCCGTTCCAGAAGCAGAGCCGGGCGGATCGGGAGAGCGGCCCCCGGCGGAAGTCCGGGTCTCGCACCAGGGCCAGGGATCCGAGGCACCAGCGGTACTGCTGGCTGATGAAGGCCGGCAGGCCGGTGGGCGACATGCCCTTGGCGACCAGTGCGGGGACGTAGCGGGTGGCCCATCCGGCGCGGGCGAGGGCGAGGCCGGTGTAGAGGTCCTCGCTGTGGTCGATCTCGGCGAACCCGCCGATCCGCTTCAGTGCGGAGCGGCGGTAGAGGGCGTTGGTGCCGCAGCAGACGGTGCCGTCCTGCGCGTCCCGGGAGGGCTGGATCCAGCGGTAGAAGATCTCCTGGGTGGCTCCCGCGGCGCGTTCGAGCCAGGACATGTCGGCGTCCGTGTCGAAGCACTGCGGGCTCTGCACGATGCCGACCTCGGGGTTGTCGAGGTAGGGCACCAGGTGGTGCAGGAAGTCGGGGCGGGGGCAGAAGTCGGCGTCCAGGACGGCGACGATCTCGCCGGTGCCCTCGGCCAGGCCGTGGTTGAGGTTGCCGGCCTTCTTGAAGCGGCCCCGGTCGGGGCGGGCGCGGTACAGGAAGCCGTAGGACTCGGCGAGTTCGCGCACCTCGGGGCGGCCGGCGTCGTCGAGGACCAGGACGGTGAGTTCGCCGGGCCACCGAACGGCCGAGGTGTGCCGGTAGGCGTTGTCGAGGACGGCCAGCGGTTCGCCGGCGGTCGGCAGCAGCAGGTCCACGCTCGGGGCGCGGGCGGGGCTCCAGGCGCGCAGCAGCAGGTCGTGCGAGTCGCGGGTGAAGCGCCGGGCGCGCTGGCCGTCGGTGAGCGAGAGCAGCCAGGTGGCCGCGTTGAGCACGGTGAGCACCAGGAACGGCCAGAGCAGCGGCCGGCTGAGGGCGAACAGGCCGAGTGTGGCGGTGGCTCCCGCGTAGGACAGGGTGGCGCAGAGCAGTACCCAGCGGCGTTGCGGGCCGAAGTACCAGTAGAGCTCCTCGTCGTCGGGCGGACCGGGCAGTCGGTGGCCGTCGGGGTCCGCGGGTGTCCGGCGCGGACCGGTGTCGGGTGCGGGCATGGCGGTGCCATGGAGAACGGGCATGCGGAAATGGCCCCCCTGGGCAGCGGACGGAACGTGGCCGTTCGCACCCAGCTTCTCACATTGGCCTAGACCAATAATGAACGAGGTGTGACATCTCCGCATCGCCCCAGCTCACCGACTTGACAGCGCGTCACCTGCGGAAACCCGGTCGAGCGGGACTGAACCGGACCCCGAGGGCGAGCCGTTTCAGCAGGCTTCCAACTCCCTGTCAAAGCCGTCGACTTCCGCGTCCAGCCGTCGACTCCCCTACGCCGCCCTCAACTCCTTGACGAGGTGCTCGAACCGGAGATCCGGCCGGAGCGGGATGCCGAACCGCTCGTCGTCGTACGGGAACGGGCTGAACTCGCCGGTGCGCCGGTAGCCCCTCCGCTCGTACCAGGCGATCAGGTCGGCGCGCTGCTCGATCACCGTCATCTCCATCGCACCGACGCCCCACCGTTCGACGGCCAGGCGCTCGGCCTCGGCCAGCACCGCCCGTCCGATGCCCCCGCCCTGGAGCCCGGGGCGCACCGAGAACATGCCGAAGTAGGCCCGCTCACCGCGCCGTTCCAGCTGGCAGCAGGCGAGCATTCCGCCGTCCCGCTCGGCGAGCAGCACCAGGCCCTCGGCGTGGCTCACGGCCTGTGTGACGGCCTCCGGGTTGGTGCGCCGGCCGCCCAGCAGGTCCGCCTCGGTGGTCCACCCGGCCCGGCTGGAGTCACCCCGGTAGGCGGACTCGACCAGGTCGACCAGCGCCGGGACGTCGGCGGGCGTGGCGGGCCGGAACGCGGGCTCCCCGGCGGGCCGGGCGGAGTCGGTGGCGGTCTCGGTCATGGCTGGTCCTCTCCTCACGTGCGGGGCCGCCCGTGGTGGCCGGCCCGCGGGCATCGTGCCACAGCGGGCCGCGCGCTCCCGGAACCGCCCCGAGCCCGGCCCGGCGGCCGCCCGCCGATTCCCCGGTCCGGTTTCGCGGCCGACCGGCCCGGCAAAACCGGCAACGCCGGCTGCCGGTCATGACGTTCCGGCACATGTGACGTGCGTTCACCATGTGAAAAAAGATGCCTGGCGGCGGTAACAGGTACATGACTACTCTGCGGTACGGCCGGTCAGACCCCGGTCGTACCAGGTCATTTCGACCTTTCCCCCGTTCGGAACCAGAGGAGTGTCCATGCCCCGCTCTTCCCGCTCCGCCCGCACCACCGGCACCGACGGATCGGCCCGCCGCCGCCTGCCCGCCCTGGCCGCCCTGGCCGCCGCGACCGCCCTGGCCGCCGGTGTCACCGCCCCCGCCTACGCGGCCGAGCCCGCCTCTGTTGCCCCCGTCGTCGAAGGCCGCCCCGGCTTCCACCCCGATCAGGACTTCGCCGGCTCCACCGTCGCCGCCCACGAGGGCCGCGGCACCGCCGCCCCGTTCGCCTCCCTCGCCGCCACCCAGACCCCGGGCCTGGACGTCTCCGGCTACCAGGGCAACGTCAACTGGTCCTCGGTGTCCGCGAACGGTGCCAAGTTCGCCTACGTCAAGGCCACCGAGGGCACCGGCTACACCAACCCGTACTTCGCCCAGCAGTACAACGGCTCGTACAACGCGGGCCTGATCCGCGGCGCCTACCACTTCGCGCTGCCGAACGCCTCCTCCGGCGCCACCCAGGCCAACTACTTCGTCAGCCACGGCGGCGGCTGGTCCGCCGACGGCAAGACCCTGCCGCCCGCGCTGGACATCGAGTACAACCCCTACGGCGCCACCTGCTACGGCCTCAGCCAGAGCGCGATGGTCAGCTGGATCCGCGACTTCAGCGACACCGTGCACTCCCGCACCGGCCGGTACCCCACCATCTACACCACCACCAACTGGTGGACCCAGTGCACCGGCAACAACGGCGGCTTCGGCACCACCAACCCGCTCTGGATAGCCCGCTACTCCACGTCCGTCGGCACCCTGCCGAACGGCTGGGGCTACCAGACCTTCTGGCAGTTCGCCGACTCCGGCACCTTCCCCGGTGACCAGGACTACTTCAACGGCGCGGCCGACCGCCTCCGCGCGCTCGCCCTGGGCTGATCCGCCTGCCGTTGGGCCCCCGCCGAGGCGGGGGCCCAACGGGTGGGGAGGTCCGGTTCAGAGGGCCTTGAGGCCGTTCAGCAGCTTCTGGCCGCCGGGGCTGCCGAGGCCGGTGCACGGGTCCCAGTCGGGCCCGGAGGCGTACGCGCCGTTGCTGCCCCGGGTGATGTCCCGCAGGACACCCGTCGCGAACTTCGCGTACAGCAGCGGGTTGAGGAAGCCGACCTGGGCGGAGCCCGGAAGGCCCTGGTTGACCCGGGCGAGCAGGGCGGACCACATCGGGGCAGCGGCACTGGTACCGCCGATCTGGTTGAAGTGCACACCGTCGGCGCTCGGGATGACCACGCCGGTCTGGGGGTCGGCCAGCGCGGACACGTCGGGCACACCGCGCCCGCGGGCGTGGGGCGGGTTGACCGACGGCGGCACATGGGCGTCGGCCTGGTACGGCGGCACCGGGAAGACCTTGCTGATGCCGCCACCCGTCCGACTGCCCGGGCCGTCGTCCCAGCAGATCTCGCTGACGACCTGCCCGTTGTCGACCACCAGGCTGGTGCCGCCGATGCCGAGCACGTGCGGGCTGGAGGCGGGGAAGTCCGCGTGGGCGCGCTCGTCGTCGGCCTGGTCGCGGGAGCCGTCGTCGCCCGAGGCGCAGCAGATGCTGATGTTCTTCTCGGCCGCACTGGCGAAGGCCGCGTCGACCCGCTTCATCGCCCCGATCGTCCACCGACCGCCCGGGGTGGCTTCGGGGTTTCCGTAGCTGATGGAGACCACCCCGGGCCGGTTCTCCGTGTCATTGACGATCCGGGTGATCACGTCGACCCAGCCCTGTTCGGTGAACGTGGTGAAGTAGACGACGATCTTCGCCTTGGGGGCGAGGGCACCGACGACCGCCAGGTCGAGCATGATCTCGCCGGTGGTGTCGGCCGTCTCGAAGTCGGTGTCCTGACCCGGTTCGTTGCCGGGGGTGCCGACGCCCGGGACCACCACGTTGGTGATCTCCGGCATGTCCTGGTGCAGGACGTTGACGAAGTAGTTCCGCAGGGCATCGAGCGAGTAGCCACCGGACGGGACGCCGGGCGGCGTCTCGCCGTTGAAGGCGAGGACGGCGATGCACTGCCCGTTCCCGTCGGTGCCGGTCGGGTAGGCGTACGGCGCCTGGAGCTGCGGCGGGAGGAAGGCTCCCGGCCGGATCGTCGGGGCGGCGTGCGCCACCGGGACCGTGTCGGCGGCCCGGCGGATCAGCAGGCGTGAGCCGATCGGCCGATCGTCCAGGCCGAAGACGCCGGTGACGATGCCGTCCAGCTCCGCGGGTACGTAGATCTGGCCCTCACGGCCGCGGTAACTCCGGGGATTGCCGTTGGCGTCCTGGTAGCGGTAGCGGGCCAGGGTCACCTGGAAGGCGTCCGCGACGTCCCGGGTGGTGCCGGTCAACTGGATGCTGCGGGCCGGAGGGTTCGGGTTCTCGACCTTGAGGTTGTGCTCGGCGGCGAAGGCCTCGACCGCCTTGAGGTCGGTGTCCAGCCACCGGTGGGTGGCGGCGTACTGATCGTCGCTGGGCAACGTCCGTCTGGTCGGCGCCTGGAGCGCCAGCTCGTAGACGTCGGGCCGTGCTTGCGCGTCGGGGTCGCGCCGCAGGTAGACGGTGACGGTCAGCTGTGTCTGGGGGTGGGCCGGTCCGATGACCCGCGCTCCGCTGAGCGGGACGCGGGAACTGTCCGGCAGCGCCACGTAGTGGGTGCTTGACATGATCGCTCCAGCGGTCGGGTCGACGCCGGGAGCTCGCGACTCCTGGCCGCGCGCTTTCGACTGTCCGTGTACGGCACACGTATATGTCGTACACGTACAGCGTCCTCCCGGCCCTCCGTCGCGTCAAGGGGCGTCAGGGGCGTCGAGGGGCGTCGCCCCCGGC
>NZ_JBHVFE010000410.1:0-8196 GCF_042801945.1 Kitasatospora sp. NPDC057542 | reverse complement strand
GGGGTTCCCCGGGCGCGACGGCTCAGGCCGCGCCCGCACCGGTGAGGGAACGCACCTCCAGCTCGGCGAACCGGTCCGGATCGGTCGGCTCGGCCGAGGTGACCGTCCCGACCCAGCCCGCCAGGAAGCCGAGCGGGATGGAGACGATGCCCGGGTTCTCCAGCGGGAACCAGTGGAAGTCGAGGCCGGGGAAGAGCGCCTCGGCGGAGCCGGACACCACCGGAGAGAAGAACACCAGCACGATCGCCGGGATCAGCCCGCCGTACACCGCCCAGACCGCGCCACGGACGGTGAACCGCGACCAGAACAGGCTGTACAGCAGCACCGGCAGGTTGGAGGAGGCGGCGACGGCGAAGGCCAGGCCGACCAGGAAGGCGACGTTCAGGTGCTGGGCGAAGAGGCTGATCACGATCGCCGTCGCCCCGATCCCGGCGGCGGCGATCCGGGCGACCACCACCTCCTGCTGCTCGCTGACCTCGGACGTCGACTCCTCCGACCGGGAGGCCGGGACGGCCTCGCCCCGACGGCGCCGACCGCGGCCCTGCTTCGTCTGCACCTGCCCCGGCCGGGCGCGCCAGGCGCCGGCCCAGATGTCGTGGGCGAAGGCCGCCGAGGAGGCCAGGGTCAGCCCGGCGACCACGGCGAGGATGGTCGCGAAGGCGATCGCCGAGATCAGTGCGAACAGCACCACCCCGCCGGTGCTGCCGTTGCCGCCGCCGAGCATCAGGGCGAGCAGCGGAACAGCGGTGTTCCCGGCCGAGTTGGCGTGCCGCACCTCGGCCGAGCCGATCAGCGCGGTGGCGCCGAGGCCGAGCACGATGGCCATCAGGTAGAAGCTGCCGACCAGGCCGATCGCCCACATCGTGGAGCGGCGGGCGGCCCGCGCGGTGGGCACGGTGTAGAAGCGGGACAGGATGTGCGGCAGGCCCGCGGTGCCGAGCACCAGGCCGAGGCCGAGGCTGACGAAGTCCAGCCGGCTGGTGATGCTGCCGCCGTACTTGAGCCCGGGCTCCAGGTAGCGGTGCCCGGCGCCGCTGTGCTGGGCGGCCTGGCGCATCAGCTCGCCGAGGTCCCCGTGGAAGCGGACCACCAGCAGCACGGTGAGCAGCACCGAACCGCCGGTCAGCAGGAAGGCCTTGATGATCTGGATCCAGGTGGTGGCCCGCATCCCGCCGATGGTGACGTAGACGATCATCAGGGCGCCGACCGCGATGATGGTCCAGGTGCGGGCGTGCGGGCTGCCGGTGCCGAGCAGCAGGGCGACCAGCGAACCGGCGCCGACCATCTGGGCGACCAGGTAGAGCAGGGTGACCACGACGCTGGCGCCGCCGGCCGCGGCGCGCACCTTGCGGCGACGCAGCCGCAGCGCGAGCACGTCGGCGAGGGTGTACCGGCCGGCGTTGCGGACGAGTTCGGCGACCAGCATCAGCACCACCAGCCAGGCGACCAGGAAGCCGATGCTGTAGAGCACGCCGTCGTATCCGTACAGCGCGATCAGCCCGGCGACACCCAGGAAGGAGGCGGCGGAGAGGTAGTCACCGGAGAGCGCGAAGCCGTTCTGCAGCGGGGTGAAGTCGCGGCCGCCGGCGAAGAAGTCCTCGGCGGCGTTGCCCTGGCGGCCGACCCAGAGGGTGACCCCGAGGGTGACCAGGACGACGACGGCGAACAGCGCGATGGCGAGCGAGTGGTGGTCGCCGGCGGGGGCGACGGGCGGCGGGGTGGCGGTCGTCACCACGGTCTGCACCGCGGCCTTCGCCACGTCGGTGGGCAGGGTGAGCATCAAGGTTGTCATCGCAGTTGGTCCTGGGTGTCCCAGCGCAGACCCAGGGCGGCGCGGTCGCGCTTGGTCCGGGAGTTGCGGGCGTAGAGCCAGGTGAGCAGGAAGGTCGAGGCGAACTGCAGCAGCCCCAGCAGCCAGGCCACGTTGAGCGGACCGGCCACCGTCCTGCGCATCAGGTCGGGGGCACCGGCCTGGGCGGCGACGAACAGCAGGTACCAGGCGAGGAAGGCGCCGGTGATCGGGAAGACGAATGTCCGGTAGCTGCGGCGGATCTGACGGAACGTCGCGCTCGCCTGGACCGCCCGGTAGACCTCGGTGCGGTCGGCGACCGGCTCCTCGTCCAGTGGCGCGCCTGGTGCGGCCGGGGCCTCGGGGTCGGCTGGGGTGGTCTGGGCGAACGGCTCGACGGCGGCCCCGTGGACCGGTTCGCCGACGGCCACTGGCCCGACGACGGCCTCTGTCGGCCGGTCCGTACGGGCGTGGTCCGTACGGACGGGGCCCGACTGCGCCGGTACCGCCGTTCGGCGGTGCGCAGCCGATGGCTCGGCGGACTCAACGGGGATGCCGGCGGCCGGAGCGGCCCACCAGTCGAATTGCTGTCCCGGACCGGGACTGCTCGTCTGCTGCTGTGGCACTGCTGCTCCTGGACGGCCGGATGTTCTGACCCGAACCATGATGGCGGCCCCAGGACAGCCCCCCTGACCATCGCAGATACGTTCACTCGATGAGGTGATCGATCATCCGACAGACACTCATCGGACTACTGCTGCGTCCCAGTGATTCCGTATCGGAAGGCGTACGCGACCGCCTGCGCCCGGTCCCGCACCGCGGTCTTGGCGAACAGATTGTTGATGTGGGTCTTCACGGTGGCCTGGCTGACGAACAGCCGCTGGGCGATCTCGGCGTTGGACAGCCCCTCGGCGATCAGCGCCAGCACCTCGGCCTCCCGGGCGGTCAGCCCGTCGGGCAGCTCCCCTGGCCGGGCGGCGGGCCGATCGGCGGCCGGTCCAGAGCGGCCGTTCTGCTCCGAAAGCCTTTCCAGCAAGCGGAGTTGGACCTGCGGGGAGAGCCCGGCGGCGCCCGAGCGGACGTCCGCGACGGCCCTGGCGATCTCCTCGGCGCCGGCGTCCTTGGTGAGGTAGCCGCGCGCGCCGGCCTGGAGCGCCGGGAACAGCGAGTCGTCGTCGGCGTAGGTGGTGAGCACCACGACCTCGGTCTCCGGGTGCGCCGCACGGATCCGCCTGGTCGCCTCGACGCCGTCGCAACGCGGCATCCGCAGATCCATCAGCACCACGTCCGGGTGATGACGCTCCACCAGGGCGACGGCCTCCTCCCCGTCCCCCGCCGCACCGACCACCTCGATGCCGGGCAGCAGCCCCAGCAGCATCACGATGCCCTCGCGCACCACCGTCTGGTCGTCCGCGACCAGCACCCTGGTCACCTCCGGACCGCTCATGCGCCCACCTCGCTGCGCTCGAAAGCCGCTTCGCTGCGCTCGAAAGCCGCTTCGCGAAACGCACACCCTCCGATGATGACCTCGCCGCGCTCACTCATGCCGGCACCCGCAGCACCACGCGCCACCCTCCGTCCTCCGGGCCCGCCACCAGCGTGCCGCCGAGCAGCTCCGCGCGTTCGCGCATTCCCAGCAGACCGTACCCGCTGCCGCTGGCGGCCAGTGCCCCCGGCGCCAGCTCACCTGCGGATCGGCCGCGCGGCGGCCGGGTGTTGCGCACCTCCAGCTCCACCGCTCCGTCCTGGTAACGCAGCTCGACGGAGCAGCGGGCGCCGGCCGCGTGCTTGCGGACGTTGGTCACCGCCTCCTGCGCGGTGCGCCGTACCGCGAGGGCGGCCTCGACGGCGAGCGGCCGGGGCGTTCCGACGACGGTGAGGGCGGCCCGCTCCCGCCCGGTCAGCTCGACCAGGAACTCCCCGACCGGGGTGAGCTCCCCGCGCAGCGCGGACAGCGCCTGCCGGGTCTCGGCCAGCCCGTCCTGCGCCATCCGCCGAGCGGCGACGACCCGTTCACGGATCTGCTCGCGGTCCGTCCCTGCGTCCAGCATCAGCCGGGCCGCCTCCAGGTGGACGAGCTGCGCGGAGAGGCTGTGGGCGAGCACGTCGTGGATCTCCCGGGCGATCCTGGCCCGTTCGGCGAGCGCGGCGCTCTCCGCTTCGGCGGCCCGGGCCGCCCGTTCCTGGGCGAGCAGCCGGCGGGAGGTGGCGCGTGCCTCGACGTCCAGCCGCAGCAGGTAGCCGAGCAGGGTGATCCCGCCGACGGTGGCCGCGATGCTGAGCCAGCTCGACGTGGTGACCGCCGCGTACGAGGCCAGCGCGGCCGCCGCCGTGATCAGCCCGGGCGCGAGCGGCATCCGGACCAGGGCCATCACCGCCAGGCCGTACCAGAGCACGTCGGCGAGCAGGGTCGCCTGGCCCGTGTCGGCCAGCCAGGCGGCGCCGAGCACCGCGCAGGCCAGCAGGTACGCGGGCAGCGGGCGCTGCTCCCGGGTGGCGCGCAGAAAGGCCGCGCAGAGCCCGACGGCGGCGGCCAGTCCGGCCGCGGCGGCCACCGCCGCCCAGCCGGCGAACCTGCCGGCGGCGAGGGTCCCCCAGACGACGGTGACCAGCAGCACGGTCCGGCCGAGCAGGGTGAGGACCCGCCGCGGCCGGCTCTCGGCCTCGCGGTCCATCCCCTCGCGGGACGGCCAGCGGGTCCAGTACCACCCGGCCACGGGTGCCTCCTCGGTGCTCACAGCGGTGGGTCAGGGCGGTGGGTCGGGGCGGTACGGCGGCGGATCCGTGCAGGTCAGTGCAGTACGGCGGTGGGCGGCGCGGGCTCCAGCCTCCCGGCCCTCCAGTTCACCACGAGCGAGCGGACCAGCAGCAGGACCGCCATGCCGAGCATCAGGGAGCTGCCGGACTGGTGGACGTGCAGCGCCGTGCCGATCCCGTACAGGCCGAGCCGGACGGCGATCATCCCGATCCAGGCGGCCACCGTGGCCTTGGTCCCCCTGGCCATGACCGAGCCGTCCGGGGACCGCCAGAGCCGTACCGTCCAGCCCCAGACCGAGCCCATCCCGAGCACCGCGACCAGCCCGGCGGCCAGCAGGACCGTCGACAGCACGGTGTGCTGACGGTCGATGATCTGCGGGTCCCGCAGCGCGAGCGCGCCCAGGACCAGCGGCAGCAGCCAGAAGCGGCGCTCGGTGTCCAGGCGCTGGGCCCGCATCTGGCGCTGGACCACCAGGACCACCACAACGGCGATCACGAGCAGGTTGGCGAGGGCGGTCATCGGACTTCTCCGTCCCGACGAGAGGCGTGTTGCTGACCTCTCCGACGCTACGGACGCACCGCTTCCCGCTGATCGGAGCCGGGGTGGACCTCGGGTGGAACGGAAACGCCGCGTCCTCCACCCGTGGGTGGAGGACGCGGCGAACGGGAGTGCGTCAGGCGTCGATGCGCGAGCGGTCCAGGGTGGCCGCCGAGTCGACGATGAACTCCTTGCGCGGGGCGACGTCGTTGCCCATCAGCAGGTCGAAGATCTTCTCGGCCTGCTCCAGGTCGCCCAGGTTGATCCGGCGCAGCGTGCGGTGGCGCGGGTCCATGGTGGTCTCGGCCAGCTGGTCGGCGTCCATCTCGCCCAGACCCTTGTAGCGCTGCACCGGCTCCTTCCAGCGCATGTTCTTGCGCTGGAACTCCAGCAGGGTGGAGCGCAGTTCGGCGTCGGAGTAGGTGTAGTGGTACTTTTCCTGGCCGCGCTTGGGGTTGGTGAGCTCGATCCGGTGCAGCGGCGGCACGGCGGCGAAGACCCGGCCCTGCTCGACCATCGGCCGCATGTAGCGGTGGAAGAGGGTGAGCAGCAGGGTGCGGATGTGCGAGCCGTCGACGTCGGCGTCGGCCATGAAGATGACCCGGCCGTAGCGGGCCTGGTCGATGTCGAAGGTGCGGCCGGAGCCGGCCCCTATCACCTGGATGATCGCGGCGCACTCGGCGTTCTTGAGCATGTCGCTCACCGAGGCCTTCTGCACGTTCAGGATCTTGCCGCGGATCGGCAGCAGTGCCTGGAACTCGGAGTTGCGGGCGAGCTTGGCGGTGCCGAGCGCGGAGTCGCCCTCGACGATGAACAGTTCGCTGCGGTCGACGTCGTCACTGCGGCAGTCGGCCAGCTTGGCGGGCAGCGAGCTGGTCTCCAGCGCGGTCTTGCGGCGCTGGGCCTCCTTGTGCTGCCGGGCGGCGACCCGGGTGCGGGCGGCCGCGACGACCTTCTCCAACACGGCCCGGGCCTGGAGCTTCTGGTCCTTCTTGGCCGAGGTGAGGAAGGCCTTGAGCTCCTTCGCGACGACGGCGGCGACGATCCGGTTGGCCGCCGAGGTGCCGAGCACCTCCTTGGTCTGACCCTCGAACTGCGGCTCGGCGAGCCGGACGGTGACCACCGCGGTGAGGCCCTCGGTGGCGTCGTCCTTGGTGATGTCGTCCTCGGCGACGCGCAGCAGCTTGCTCGCCCGCAGCGCCTCGTTGACCGTCTTGGCCAGCGAGCGCTCGAAGCCGGTGACGTGGGTGCCTCCCTTGGGGGTGGCGATGATGTTGACGAAGGAGCGCAGGGTGGTGTCGTAGCCGGTGCCCCAGCGCAGCGCGATGTCCACGCCGAGGTGGCGGGTGACCTCGGTGGGGGTCATGTGGCCGAGGTCGTCCAGGACCGGCACGGTCTCCTTGAAGGTGCCCTCGCCATGCAGCCGCAGCACGTCGCAGACCGGCTTGTCGGGGGCCAGGAACTCGCAGAACTCGGCGATGCCGCCGTCGTAGTGGAAGACCGACTCCTCGACCTGCTCGCTCTCGGTGAGACGCTCGTCACGCACCACGATGGTCAGGCCGGGGACCAGGAAGGCGGTCTGCCGGGCGCGGCTGTGCAGCGTCTCCAGGGAGAGCTTGGCGTCCTTGAGGAAGATCTGCCGGTCGGCCCAGTAGCGGATGCGGGTGCCGGTGCGGGTCTTCGGCACCTTGCGGGCCCTGGTCAGGCCGTTGCCCGGCTCGAAGGGCGCGTCCGGGCTGGTCTCGGTGAAGATGCCGGGGGTGCCGCGGCGGAAACTGATCGCGTGGGTGTGCCCGCCGCGGTCGACCTCGACGTCGAGGCGGGCGGAGAGCGCGTTGACGACCGAGGCGCCGACGCCGTGCAGACCGCCGGAGGCCGCGTAGGAGCCGCCGCCGAACTTGCCGCCCGCGTGCAGCTTGGTCATCACGACCTCGACGCCGGACAGCCCGGTCTTGGGCTCGACGTCGACCGGGATGCCGCGCCCGTTGTCCCGGACCTCAACCGAGGAGTCGGGGTGCAGCAGGACCTCGATGCGGTCGCAGTAACCGCCCAGCGCCTCGTCGACGGAGTTGTCGATGATCTCCCAGAGGCAGTGCATCAGACCGCGGCTGTCGGTCGAGCCGATGTACATGCCGGGGCGCTTGCGGACCGCCTCCAGGCCCTCCAGGACGAGCAGGTGCCGCGCGGTGTAGTTGGAACCGTCGTCGCCGGCCAGCAGCGCGGACGGCACGGTCGTTTCGGCACTCACGCGGCACTCTCCTCGGTGAAGTTCTGTCTCATCGGTCACATCCGGACGCATCCGGACCAAACGCCAGTGCAGCACGCCGCACCGACATCCGTCGCCCTGCGTGCCCGAGCACCTGCGCGGGGTGCACAGCACGACGGGCCGGCCCCGCGCAGCTTGTACGCGCTGCGCGAACAAGCACCGCACGCGGGTACGGGCCCGGGGGCGCCATCTCCTCCCGGTACCACCGGTCCTGGCGGATCGTGGGGCCCGGCACAGGCTCCGGAACTGCCGTTATGCAGGCTACCGGGGCCCGGGACGGGGCTTATGCTCCAACCCGGCAGAGGATTATGCTACGCGGACCTCGCACCCGATCCCGATCGGGCGTTCGAGCGATGGGCGGATCCCGGGATTCGGCACGCATGAACCACCGACGCCCGGGGCACGTCCTCATCAACACAGCAGAATCCTCAGAGAAGAAAAGCCACGAGCGGGAACGTTTTCGGCCTGGTTGGATGTTGACCCTGGTACGACAGCTCGTCGAGCTAGAGAAGAGGCGACGTGACTACTGTTCTGACCCCTGCGAGCCCGCTCACCGCGGCTGACCGCTGCGACCGCTGCGGCGCCCAGGCCTACCTGCGCGTCGTACTCGCCAGCGGCGGAGAGCTGCTCTTCTGCGCCCACCACGGCCGGAAGTTCGAGCCCGAGCTCAAGAAGATCGCCGTGGAGATACAGGACGAGAGCGGCCGTCTCACCACGACTACGGCCACGGCCGCCGACGACGAGCGCTGATCCCGGGCGCCAAAACCAGCAGTCGGCGTCGAGCTGTGTCCGGCCGTGCACCGTGCGCGACCGGTGAGCCGGGCGACCGACCCCTTCGGGGTCCGG
>NZ_JBHVFE010000409.1:0-8203 GCF_042801945.1 Kitasatospora sp. NPDC057542 | reverse complement strand
GCAGACCCTCCTGCGCCGTAGGCGACAGCCGCCGCATGTCCCCGACCTCGATCACACCGTGTCAACGAGCAGGCAACCAAGCCGTTTCGGCTCAAATAATTCCCCATCTCCCCGACCAGCGCGGAATAAGGGACGTCAAGCCCGCCGGTCTCCTCGAACCACCGCCGCGCATGCCCGATCCCCTCACGCCACAGCTGCGTCTCACCGACCAGCACCCGCGAGGCGATGAACAGCGCGAGCACGTTCTCGTCCACCGGCGTCTGGAACCGCACCGGCAGCGTGAACGCCCCCGACCCACCCGCACCCACACCGCTCTGACCAGGCCCGACAGCAGCCTCAGCGCTGCGCCCCTTGGTCCGCTTGCCCGACTTCTGCGGCACCGCCAGGGCCTCCACCACTTTGGCGTCGTGCGACCTCAAAGCGGTTATCTGGAGGCGGGGGAGTGTGCGGGACGTTTGTTCTGCAGGGCTGGTCAACGGCAACAGCCCGCCGGTTCCTGGCGGCATCCCACGGCTACTTGTCATAGACGACCTTGAAGCCCTGGGACGCATCCTCGTACCTGGTGAGTTGGCGGCGGAGCGCAGCTGCTGCCTGCGGTGCTCGAAGTTCCAGCTCAGCCCAGTGAGTGAAGCGCAGTTCATTGGGCATCTCGACCAGGCCGGTGATCGCATCCCAGAACGCGGCCCAGTTCATGCCGTAGAACGAGGGGAAACCGAGCTGCTGCTTCAGGAGGCCGTGAAGCTCGCGCTCACTGTGAAGCGCACCGACGTCGATTACCACACGTTGAGGCACATCCGGCTCCGGCTCCTCAGGGTATCCCCAGAAGGACGGGAGCCACCAGCACAGGATTGACCGGTCGTCGGGCCAAGGACGCAGAGCTTTGCTCTCCCGGTCCTCGAACGAGTCCGTGGTCGGGTCGATCGGGCGCCAGCCGGGATCAAGAGATTCATCGTCTGCCGGTGGCCGTACGAACCGTCTGCCGCGCTGATCACAGGCGCCGTAGGTCTGGAAGTTCTGCTGGGCTTCGAAGAGCGAGACGCGGTTTGCGCCGCCCGGCATGAACGGCCAGCGGAACTGCAGCAGGTCGTCTTCCCAGAAGCAGACCGGGCAGATGGCGTATGAGCCGGGCCATCCGTCCTCGACATCGAAGACGAGGTGACCGCAGCAGGGGCAAGGGCGACGGTGATCCACCGGGCCAGTGTGGGTTGCATCCCAGTCAGCAGCGACCCAATTTCGGGAAACGGTCACCGCAGCGGATGGTCCAGCCGGTTGAGGGTCTGCTGCAGGTCTCCCGCAGCGAGCAGTCCGACGAGCACGTCCACCATCCCCGCGAGGCCCGGTGAACGGACGATCAAGCCGTCAGGACACGAGAAGTACCCGCCGCCCAGTGACTCTCCGGTACCGTCCCACCGCTCCATCAGCCGGCCGACTTCGCCTACGGTCAGAATCGTTGCCCCCCACCGTGACCCGTCGGGGAGGCTGACTTCCGCATCGATGTTGCAGACCTCGTCGAGGTCCTCATCCGGATCCGGCAGGAAGCGGATCTCAGAGGGCGTTCGGTAGGGGATTCCCCCCAACTGTCCCGCTTTGATTCTTGCGGCACGGACTCGGTTCCAGGATCTCGTGGCGACCGGGCCCGTTTCCGCGGTATTGATCAACCGTGACGGAACGACGCAGGTATCCCTCTCGCCGAACGCCCCGGAACGCCTCCCCCGAGGAGGCCCTGCGCCAGGCCAAGGAGGCGGCCGGGGTCTGGACGTCCGGATCTGCGGCGGGCCCACCACGGTGCGGGAGTTCCTGGCCGGGGATCTGATCGACTTCCTGCCCGTGGCGGTGGTTGCCGATCGTGCTGGGGCGCGGCGTGCGGCTGTGGGACGGCCTGGAGGGGCTGGAGCAGCGCTTTGACGTGGAGTCCACCACCATGCCGAGCGGGGTCACGCACCTGGCCTTCACCCGCAGGCCGCGGTAATTCGGGTGACAGCGGCGGCCCGGTCGACCATCATCGGTCGGTGGCCGACACCTTGGACGTTCTGGAACTGCGCATCATCTGCCCACCGGCTGCCGAGGTCGGGCTGGAGGTCCGCCCGATCATCGGCGGACGGGACGTGTTCGCCGACTCCCCCTACCGGAGCGTCAGACCAAGGCACCTGCTGGGTTCGGCCAGGCTACTGCGGGCCACCGCCACCCCTCGCGAGGTCCGCATCGCCAAGACCGGATGCGTGGAGGAGTGCTGCGGCGCCGTCCACGTGACGATCAGGCGCGAGATGGAGCACGTGCTCTGGACGGGCTGGCGCAATCCGATGGACAAGGATTTCAGCCTCGCCGACTGCCGGTTCTCCGCCGCCCAGTACGACGCCGAGGTCGCCCGGGCCGAGGCGGACCGCAGGTGGCAGTGGCCCGGCACCCTGGTCGCCGATCTACTCGAAGCGAAGCTGACGGGAGACGGCAGTGGGCTGGCCGCGTGGGACTGCGAGCTCGAAGCGATCTGGGACAGTTGGAACGAACCCGACTGGATCGACGTCGTGCTGCGCCATCCCCGCGACTGCGACGAGCGCAAGGACCGCTGGCTCCAGTTCGGGATCAGGCTGCCGATCTCCGCGGACGACCCCGCCGGTCAGGCGGAGCAACTCGAAGCCCGGCTGACCGCCGAAGATCCCCGTGCCACGGCGCAGGTCTGGGGCGGTTCGCAGACGGCCGCCGAGAAGCTCGGCTACCGCTGGCCGCCGGAGTACCCCTGGGACTCGTGAGCAGGTGACCCTCAGTGGGCGTTCGATACCGGTTTAGGCTGCCACGAGTGGTTTCGGGCGGAGGTATTGCCCGGTTCTGTTCGGGTCGGCGGTCAGGCGGCTGGTCATGGAGTTCACCATGGCCCACTGGATCATCGAGCGTGACCGGTCCGGCAGTTCCTCGTAGTCGCGGTGGAGCCGCCGGTACCGGGACATGATCCCGAAGGTCTGCTCCACCCGCCAGCGGATCGGCTGCACGACGAAGCCCTTCTGTTCCTTGTCCCGGGCCACGACCTCGACATCGATGTCGAGTGCGGCGCCGTGCTTGACGACGCCGTTGTTGTAGCCGGCGTCCACCCATGCCTTGGTCACCGTGGACAGCTACCTGTACGCCACCGACGCCCCCTCCCCGCTGGAGCTGCTCCCGGTCAAGGACGACGGCACCCCGGTCCCCGGCGCGCTGCGCCTGGGTATCGCCCCGGGCAGCCACAAGCACGAGTCCTCGATCCCGCTCACGGCCGTGGTCGAGGCGATGGAGCGCCGGGAGCACCCCTCCAAGCTGGTCCACCGCTACACCACCGACGGCACCGCGATCGGCCCGGAGCAGAGCGGTGCCGATGGCGGGGACGCCGGCACCGACACCGACGATGAGGAAGGCGGGAACTGATGGCGGGCAAGGGGTTGTTCGGCCGGGTGCGGGAAGCGCTGTTCCCCTCCCGGAAGGCACCGGTGCAGTCCACGACACAGGCCGGCCAGGTACGGGACCGCAAGTACGGCGGGAACACCAAGGCCATGGCCGCCGCCTACGGCGTCTCGCCGCGCACGGTGCAGCGCTGGATCGACGGCTCCCGCCACCCCACCCCCAAGCACGTCGACCAGCTGCAGCGCGAGGCGGTCGAGGTGCAGACCACCGAACGCGGCCGGGAGCGCAAGGCCAAGCAACTCGCGCAGCGCGGCACCGTCTCCGGAATCGGGGCCCGGGTCGGCCGCGCCGTCAGCTTCGAGATCCGCGGTTCGGACGCGGTCCGGGCCCGCGACATCCACCTGAACCTGACGGGCGAGCAGGCCGCAGCCCTGGCCGTCGCCGAAGACGAGGACGAGGTGCGCGCCGTGATCGGCCAAGTTCTCGCGGACTACTTCAATGGCGGCGCCGGCTACGGCGGCTTCTCGGCCGACGACTTCGACTTCGACCCCAACGACTTCGACCTGAACTGACCTACCTACCACGCAGGGGCGTTTCAAAGCAATGCCGCGAAGTTACGGCTGAGGTGGCACTGTCAAGCGATTCGTTGAAGCTGCCCCCAGCAGGCAGGGCTCCTGCTAGGAGAGGAAGTCGACCAAGACGACTCTCCCTGTGCAGGAGCCCTGTTGACCACCCATTCTGGCAGTTGTCCCGCCGTTGATGTCTATGCTCCGGGGCATCTCGGTGCGCTCACCCGGAAGATCCCGCCGAGTCTCGTCGATGACGTGCTCGAAGCGACGGGCCGCCGCGAACGCCGAGTACGTCTGCTGCCGGCCCGCGTGGTCGTGTACTTCGTGCTCGCCATGGCCCTGTTCAGCACCGACGGCTACCACGGGGTGTGGGCCGGCCTGGTCAAGGGACTCGGCGGTGTCACCGCGCGGGTGCCGTCCACTCCGGCTCTGTCCCAGGCCCGTGCCCGACTCGGGGCGGCTCCGATGGCCGAGCTCTTCGCTCGCCTGTCGGGCCCGGTGGCCACCACTGCGACCCCGGGGGCGTTCTGGCACAGTCTGCGCCTGATGGCCTGGGACGGCCTGCACCTGGAGGTGGCGGACAGCCCGGCCAACGCCGCCGCCTTCGGCTATCTCCGCGCCCGCCGCGGACGCTCCGGATTCCCCCTGGTCAGGCTCGCCGCCCTGGTGGAGTGCGGCAGCCGCGCCATCCATGAGGTGGCCTTCGGCGCCTACAGCACCGCGGAGAAGACGCTCGCGCAGCGCCTGCTGGGCGGCCTGTGCCCGGGCATGCTGCTGCTCGCCGACCGGAACTTCGACGGCTACGAGCTGTGGGGCCAGGCCCGGGACACCGGCGCTCACCTGCTGTGGCGGGCCAAGGGTGTGCGGATCCTGCCCCGGCTGGTACCGCTGGCGGACGGCTCCTACCTCTCCGTGCTGCCCGACCGCAACGGGCGCGGCTACCGCGCCGCCAACGGGCACCAGGTCCGCGTCATCGAGTTCCACCTCACAGTGGCCACCAGCGACGGCGCCAGCCGAACCGAGCACTACCGCCTGCTGACCACGCTCATGGACCCCCGCCGCCATCCCGCCGACCAACTCGCGGCCCTCTATCACCAGCGCTGGGAGGTGGAGATCGCATTCTTCGGACTGAAGGTGACCTTGCGAACAGCAGACCGGGTCCTGCGGTCGCAGCACCCGGAAGGCGTCGAGCAGGAGATCTACGCCTATCTGACCGTCTATCAGGTCCTGCGGCGGGTATCGCATCACAGTGCTCGCCGCGTCGGCGTCGACCCGGACCGGGTCTCCTTCACGGTGGCGGTCCGTACCGCGCGTCACAGCGTCATCGCAGCCGACCACGCCTCGCCCGGCGGCCCGGAGACCTTCCACCAGCTGCTGACCAACGAACTCCTACCGCCACGACGCGCGGATCGTGTCAGCCCCCGCGCGGTCAAGCGCCCGGTCTCACCGTTCTCCTACAAACAGGTCCATGCTCTCCGCGAGAGCCGGACAGCCAGACGTGCGACCTACACAGTCCACCTCCGCGAACCCTCCGCCGACGCCTTGACAGTGCCACCTCAGCCGTAACTTCGCGGCATTGCGTTTCAAAGTCCCGGTGATCACGTGAGTCCGCAGGCCAGAGCGGTCTGGAGGGTCCGGGGCGGCCCGTCACGTACGCATCGAAGCTCCGGTTGAACGAGGTGACCTTGCCAAGTCGCCTTGAACCGCTGGAGCTTCGATGTGCCGTCAGTCTGCCACTGTCTGTCTCGTCAAGTCGCCCGCTCTGGAGGATGTAGCGGGGCTCTCGCTGGCGGAGCGCCTGTGGGCGCTGCCCGATCCGCGTCGGCGGCGCGGTGTGCGTCACCCGTTTGTGGCGGTGCTGCTGGTTGCCGCCTCGGCGGTGGTCGCCGGCGCGCGCTCGTATGCGGCGATCGGCCAGTGGTCCACGAGTGCTCCGCAGCAGGCCCTGGCGCGGCTGGGCGCTCGTGTGGCGGGCGTGTTGGGGGTGCGCGTCGCGCCGAGCGCTGCCACGATCCGGCGGATCGTCAACCTGGTCTGTCCCGGCGGCCTGGCCGATCTGACCGGTGCGGATCCCGGCGGTGCGGACTCGGTTTCCGTGGATGGCAAGGCCGCCCGTGGCTCCCGGCTCGGCCAGACTCCCGCTGCCCACCTGCTGGCCGCGATGACCGGCGACGGCTGGACCGTCACCCAGTTGCGGGTTCCCGACAGGACCAACGAAATCACCTGCTTCGCCGGGCGCTGCTCGGTGTGCTGAAGGCCGCGACGGTCAAACAGGTCTGGCAGCTCGCGCAGCCCGGCCACGAGCAGCCGAACACCGTCGCGGGCGGACTGCGGGACATGGCGCGTCCGGAGAGCCGGCTGACCGAGCAGCGTGGCAAGACCGCCGGCCTCAAGAAGAAGCCAGACACCGACGGCGGGGGCGGCGGCGAGGGCGGCCAGGCCGTTCCCGCCATGTCGAAGACGAGGACGAGACTTCCGTGGCCTGTACGCGTTGAGTGTCGATCGGCGGCGTGGTTGGCACCTGAAAAGCATGTTGAACGTGTTCAAATTTACTGCCATGATGGGGCCGCTCCAGCAGCAGCCGAGCCGTCGGCGCCCCGACGGCTCGGTACTTCACTCTGCGCCGCACGGGGAGGAGAACAACCGCACATGGACAGGGCAGTGATGCGTACGGGGAGGGCTCGCGGTGCGCGTGCCGCGGCCTGGGTGCTGGTACCGGTGTCCTGCATTGCGGCGGCGTCAGGCTGCGGGGCACTCGGATCGCGGCCGGACGAGGTCTTGATCAGCCAGAGCGACCTGGCCGGCGCCTGGACGAACGGCGACGGCATGACGCCGCGGTTCGACACTGATCACCACGTCGCTTCCCGCGTACAAGTCGGCTCCTGTGAGCTCGACGGAACTTGGGAGTTCCATGTCTGCGACTCCGGTGCCTCCAGCCATTCCGACCGGGCCGACACCGGGGGCTATGGAGCATCCGTTTCAGTTTTCCAACCCCACCGCGTCACCCTGTGAGTGGCGGCCTCTAACGTGGACGGAGACCCCGGACCTGCGATGAAGAAAATGAAGAAAACCGTACTGGCCGTCGCAGTGGGCTGCGTGCTGACGCTGACCATCCTGGCCTTCGTGTTCCTGAATCCCTTCGGCGGTTCGATCAAGACGGAGGAACTCCTGGGCTCCTGGACCGGCTCTCAGGGGGCGCAGCTGACCCTGCATGAGGACGGCACCCTGTCCGCCGTCAACATCCCCACCGAGTTCGCGGACGTGGACGCCATTGCTGTCCGGCAGTTCAGCGGTCAGGGGAGCTGGAGCCTGGAGGAGAAGTCCACCCTGGCAGACCAGCAGATCGACGTGACGCTCGACGCGTCGGACGGCACCAGAACCAGCGTGCGGCTGCGCGTACGCGGTGACGGCGTCCGCGACGGGATCTACATCCCGGTGTCCGAGGACTCCCCGAAGAAGTTCGTGTTCAGGAAGTCCTGACACCTCGCGGACGCCACCGCACCGGGCGGGTGGGGCCGGATCGTCCGGCCCCCGCCCTGTCGTCGTTCTCGGCACCGACGACGGACGACGAACGAGGTCCACTTGGACTGTCCGCCGCCGGGCCGAGCAGCGAGCCCGTGGCAGGTAGATGTTAATCCTCAGGGCCCGGCTGCGATATGCCGATCTGGTGTCAGTGGGTGGGCTGTCAGCGACGGTATGTCAGCTGGATGGCTGTTGAGGCTGTTCAGCGGGGTCTGGAGGGTTCAGGTGCTGCTGTCATGAGGATGGTATGGCGGGTGGTGTTCGCTGTCGTGGGGTGGTGTTCAGCTGACAGCCCGGGGCCCGCACGCCCCGATCTGGTGGCGCTTCGGCAGCCATCAGTGGCAGAACCTCACCGACGCCCTCGCCAACACCGAGTACCTCACCCGCACCCGGGCCCGCCTCGCGGCCGAGGAGCAGGCCGCCGAAGACGAGAAGGAACGGCGCCTGGAAGCCACCCGCTGCCCGGGCTGCGACCGTCGCGAGGGCGAGTACGACTGGGAGCCCGGCGCCAGCGACGGCACCGAGCTCTGCTACGACTGCCGCAGGGAAGCCGACGACACCCGCGAGCACGACGTCCTGCTCGCCGCCCGCCGGGCGAACGCCGCCATGCACCCCTGCTACACCTGCCAGGGTTCCATCGGAGGCAAACCGGACTCGGTCGCCGAACTGCGCAAGCCGGTCGACCCGTACCGCCTGGAATGCCCCGACTGCGACGACAAACGCCACGCCAACGGTCGCCCGCC
>NZ_JBHVFE010000408.1:0-8217 GCF_042801945.1 Kitasatospora sp. NPDC057542 | reverse complement strand
GGCGACGGGGAGCGGCCTGCGGCACGACGGGGGTGGGACCGTAGCCGGCGAGGGCCTGTCGACGACGGGCCTGCGGGCCGGCAGGCCCTACATCAGCGCGACGGCAAGCGCCTTGCGGGCCCGCATCGAGGCCCGCTCGGCGCGCTGCCTGAGCTTGCGGGCCCGGACGACCCGGCTGACGAGCCGTTGGTTCTCGGCCTCGTGCAGCCTGTCTTGCATATGGGCACGGGCCAGGGATTCGTGGAGGAGTTGCATCTCGAGGATCCTGTTCTGGGTCTGAAGTTCGGTGGCCTGCTCGGCGCGGGCGGTGGGATCGACGGCGGCGGGGTTCATGTCGTGGTCCTGCTCGTGGTGCTTGCTCGGGAACGGGATGCGGGCTGCGGCATCGGCCTTGGCGGCGGCGATCCGCACGGATCGGCGGAGGGCGCTTTCCAGCGGGGGCTGCTCTCCCCGGCGGACGGCCCTGGCCTCGACGGCGGGGTTCACGCCATGACCTCGGTCTTGCGCGGACGGCCACGGGGACGCTTGCGGGCCACCACGACGCCCTGGACGAACAGCTCGCCACCCCAGACGCCCCACGGCTCACGCCGCTCCAGGGCGCCGGCCAGGCAGGCGTCCTTCACCGGGCAGGTGCCGCAGAGGGACTTCGCGTACTCGACGTCGGCCGGCGTCTCGGCGAAGAAGACCTCGGGGTCGAAGGCGCGGCAGGGGATGGGGAGACCGAGGGACTCGGCCTGCTCGATCGAGCTGAGCTGCATGGAAGGAACCTCCGGGGGGTCGGCCTGGTCGGCCTTGGTGATCTGGCTTGTCGGCGGTACGGACGGGGTGGGCGGTGTGATGACCGTGGACACTGTGGGCGTCTTCCTCGTCTTTTCTCAGTGGTTCCGGCCCAGGGGACTGGTGGTGCTGGGCCGGAGGCCCCGGAGGGCCTGGGTGGTCTTGCGTACCGGACAAAACAGAAGGGCCGCGGATCCCGGTGGTGACGGGTTCCGCGGCCCTGGAGGTGCCGACCTGAGGTTGGCTCAGGTTCGTTCTCTCCAGGGTTCAGGGCCGCGGAAGGCCCACATCCGGACGGCCTTGGCGCCCGCGAAGGCGGCCTTGGCCTGGTTAATCTGCTGCTCGTTCTGCTTCTGGGTGTTTCCGGCACCGATGACCTGCGCATAGCCGCCATGCATGGCGGCGGCTACAGCCGCCTTCGGTGCCTGGATCGGTCGCTCGTCGCGCACGGAGCACGACGTGCCGAACGACGCCCAGTCACGGGACAGACCGGTCTCGACAAAGGTGCCGTCGACGCTCCTGCTGCCCGTGAAGCACAGATCAGTGTGTCCAAGACCACTGACAGCGGGGACGACGGAGACACCGGTGGTGTCGAGACCCAGACCGGTTCCACCGAGCTCGGCGAGCGCCCGCAGGCGGGCGGCACACAGGGAGGCAGCGACAACGGTCTGGCCAGTCATTTTGGTGATCATGATGTTTCCCACTGTCTTCGCCTCCTCTCGGCGTCTCGCGGAGCCTGGTCTCCCTGGCTCCGAATGTTCGGATGTCTGTCTCGGTAAAGCTCTGGGTGAAGCTCTCGGGCGAGGGGCGTCGGCACAGGTTTCACCCCGTGCGACCGCGTCCCCTTGACCGCTCCGGCAGGCTATTGCGCTCCCGGCACGTGGCGCAAACTATTTTTCACGCGAGTTCTTCGGCACGTCACACAACGGGTTCCGAAGCCACCCGGACAGCCCCCGGGGCCGCGCCCGGACCGGCTCAGGCCGGATCGACCGGACCAGCGTCCTCGACGCCGTCCGGATCCTCCTCGGGCTCCTCCCCCGCACACAACGACAGCACGGCGGCCCCGTACTTGTCCAGCTTCATGGCGCCGACCCCGGAGATGGCGGCCAGCTCCCGGCGGCCGGCGGGCACGTCCTCGGCGATCGCCATCAGCGTGGCGTCGGTGAACACCACGTAGGCCGGCGCGCCCTGCTTCTTCGCCTGCCGGGCCCGCCACTCGCGCAGCCGCTCGTACAGCCCCTCGTCCATCGTGGACGGGCAGCTCTCGCAGCGGCGCAGCTTGCGCTCGACGGCCTCGGTGAGCGCCTTGTCGCAGACCCGGCACTTGACCGGTCCGCGGACCCGCCGCGCAGCGGAGCGCTCGCCCGGCTCGACGCCTCCTCGCCCGCCGCGCGCGCCGGTGCGCGCGCCCGGGGCGGCGGAGCCGGGGCGCAGCCCGTCCAGGAAGCGGCTGGGCTTGCGGCCGGCCCGGCCGCCCGGGGAGCGGGAGAGCGACCAGGAGAGGGTGAGGTGCTTGCGGGCCCGAGTGACGCCGACGTAGAGGAGGCGGCGCTCCTCCTCGACCTGCTCGTCGGTCTTGGCGTAGATGATCGGCAGCGTGCCCTCGGTGAGGCCGACCAGGAAGACGGCGTCCCATTCGAGGCCCTTGGCGGCGTGCAGCGAGGCCAGCGTGACGCCCTCGACGGCCGGGGCGTGCTGGGCGGCGGCGCGGGCGTCCAGTTCGGCGACGTAGGCGGCGAGGTCGGCTCCCTGGCCGGCCGCGGTGCGGGTGCGCTCGAACTCCTCGGCCAGCCGGACCAGGGCGGCCAGGGACTCCCAGCGGTCCCGGACGGCGCCGGAGCCGGCCGGGGGCTCGGCGGTGAAGCCGCGGGCGGCCAGCACCGCGCGGACCTGGCCGGCCAGGTCCGGGGCGCCGTCGGTGAGCGGGTCGGAGGCGGCCCGGGCGGCGCCGCGCAGCAGCACGCCGGCGTCCCTGACCTCGGGGCGCTCGAAGAACCGCTCCGCGCCCTTGAGCTGGTACGGGACGCCGAGGTCGGCGAGGGCCTGCTCGTAGACCTCGGACTGGCCGTTGGTGCGGAACAGCACCGCGATCTCGCTGGCGCGCACCCCGGCGGCGAGCAGCTCCTTGATCCGGCGGGCGGTGGTCTCGGCCTCGGTGGGCTCGTCCTCGTACTCGGTGTAGACCGGCTCGGGGCCGGCCTCGCGCTGGGAGACGAGCTCCAGGCGGTGCCGGGCGGCCTCGCCGCGGGCCTGGGCGAGCAGTCCGTTGGCGAGGTGGACGACCTGGGGGGTGGAGCGGTAGTCACGGACGAGCTTGACCACCGTCGCCCCGGGGTGCCGGCCGCGGAAGTTCAGCAGGTAGTCGGGGGTGGCGCCGGTGAAGGAGTAGATGGTCTGGCTGGCGTCGCCGACGACGCAGAGGCTGGCGCCGCCGTCGGGGCCGGTCCACTGGTCGAGCAGGCGCTGCTGGAGCGGGGAGACGTCCTGGTACTCGTCGACGGTGAAGTGCCGGTACTGGGAGCGGACCTGGTCGGCGATGTCCGGGCGGTCCTCCAGGATCGCGGCGGTGAGCAGCAGGACGTCCTCGAAGTCGATGGTGCCGCGGCGGCTCTTGGTCTCCTCGTAGACGCGGTAGACCTGGGCCGTCTCGGCCGGGTCGCGGGGGGCCTCCCGGCCGGACTTGGCGACGGCCGCGGGGTAGTCCTCGGGGGCGGTCTGGGTGACCTTGGCCCATTCGATCTCGGCGGTGAGGTCGCGCAGTTCGGTGCGCTGGACGCGCAGGCCGCAGCGGCCGGCCGCCTCGGCGACCAACTGGACCTTGCGCTCCAGGAGCTGGGGGACGGGGCCGCCGACGGCGCGCGGCCAGAAGTACTGGAGCTGGCGCAGCGCGGCGGCGTGGAAGGTGCGGGCCTGGACGCCGTCGGCGCCGAGCTGGCGCAGCCGGCCGCGCATCTCGCCGGCCGCGCGGGCGGTGAAGGTGACGGCGAGGACCTGCTGGGGGTGGTAGACCCCGCTGCGCACGCCGTAGGCGATCCGGTGGGTGATGGCGCGGGTCTTGCCGGTGCCGGCGCCGGCGAGGACGCAGACGGGGCCGTGCAGGGCGGTGGCGACGGCGCGCTGCTCGGGGTCGAGCCCGGCGAGCACGGCGTCCGGGCCCGTGGCGGCGCCGGGGTCGGCCCAGGGGGAGCCGTGGGGGCCGTCGTACGGGCTGCCGCTCAAGAGGTCTTCCTGCATGCGTTCCATCCTCTCAGCCCGGTGGGACAACCCGGGCGGGGTTGTCCACAGGCCCGGTGTGATCGCAGGATGATCGCTCCGCATGACGGTCGACGGCGTGCCGGAATGTCCTCCGCCCGGTGGACGTTCCTGCCGGAGACCGTACGCACCTCTCTTCCCAAGGAGCCTCCTCGATGTCCGGCACCGTGACGATGTACAGCACGACCTGGTGTGGGTACTGCAACCGACTCAAGAGCCAGCTGGAGCGTGAAGGCATCGGCTACACCGAGATCAACATCGAGGAGGACCCGGCGTCGGCGTCCTTCGTCGAGTCGGTGAACAACGGCAACCAGACCGTCCCGACGGTGCTGGTGACGCCGGCCGGCGGCGGCGAGCAGGTCGTGATGACCAACCCGAGCCTGCTGCAGGTCAAGAAGGCCCTGGCGGCCTGAGTCCGCCCGGTCCGAGCCGCCGGGCCGGCGCGCGTCACGGCGCGTCGGCCCGGGCCGGGTCGACGGGCGTGGCGGGGGCGGGCAGGGTGGTGCGGGCGCCGAGGTCGCCGACGCCGTAGACGAGTCGGCTGCGGTCGGCCGAGTAGCGGGTCTCGATGACCCGCACGGGCCCGCGCCGGTCGTAGGTGACGCGGGTCTGCACCATCAGCGGCACGCCGGGGCCGCCCTGGAACCACTGGGCCTCCTCGGGGCCGGGCATCCGGGCGACCAGGTGGTCGACGGCGCCGATCTCGGTGCGCCCGAGGGTGGCGAGCACCGCCTCGTCGCCGCCCTCGACGGGATCGGGTTCCATCAGCGGGGTGCCGGCGGCGAGGCCGGCCCGGTAGTGGCTCTCCTCGATCGAGTACGGCTCGCGGTCGAGCAGCCGCAGCTGGCGGCGGACCACGATGGCCTCGCCGGGGCGCAGTCCGAGCCGTTCGGCGATGTCCACCCGGGCCCGGACGATCATCATCTCGAAGTCGGTGCCGAGTTCCCGCCCGGCTTCGTCGGCCTCGCCGAGGTAGACGGCGGAGGGTGCGGCGAGGCAGTCGCGCGGTGCGGCGGGCGGGCAGGGTCCGTAGGCGCGGTGGTCCAGGACGGGGTGTTCGCGCAGGTACGTGCCCTTGCCCTGGAGGCGGACCAGGCGGCCCTCGTTGACCAGGACGTCGACGGCGAGCCGGACGGTGTTGCGGGCGACGCCGTACTGGCGCTCCAGTTCGCTCTCGACCGGCAGGGCGGCGTCGGCGGTGAACTCGCCCTCGGCGATCCGGCGGCGCAGGTCGGCGGCGAGGCGCTGGTATTTGGGGGATTGGGCGGTGCCCCGGGGGATTGTCACCCTCGTGAATGTAGCGAGCGCGGTGAGCCGGTTTCAGCCGTTTCCGGCAATATCGTCCGAGCGGGTTGACCGCGGGCCCGCGCAGTCGACTCCCAGTAGCAGAACTGGCCCGTCCTGATACGAACAGCTGGTCGCGGCGAATTCGGGAAGGGGTTGGAACGGAAAAGGGGGGCGCATGGAATTGTCCACGCGCCCCCCTTTCGTACGGACCCTCTTCGTGCGGGCCCCCTTCGCACGGGCCCCTTTCCGACCGGCCCCTTTCCTACGGGGCTACCAGCGCGCCGCCGAGGGCAGCGGCTCCCCGTACCAGAGCTCGACCAGGTGCCGGGCGATCGAGATGCCGGACGGCGGCAGGATCTCGCCCGCCTCCATCCCGGCCCGCAGCTCCTCGCGGGAGAACCAGCGCGCCTCGGCCAGCTCCTCGCCGTCCACGGTGATCTCGGTGCCGCCGGGCAGCGCCCGGCCCGCGAAGCCGAGCATCAGGCTGGACGGGAACGGCCAGGGCTGGCTGGCGACGTAGCGCACCTCGCCGACCCGGACGCCCGCCTCCTCGTGCACCTCGCGGGCCACCGCCTGCTCGATCGACTCCCCCGGCTCGACGAAGCCGGCCAGCGTCGACCAGCGGCCCTCCGGCCACAGCGCCTGGCGGCCGAGCAGGCAGCGGTCCTGCTCGTCGGTGATCACCATGATCACCGCCGGGTCGGTGCGCGGGTAGTGCTCGGCCGCGCAGGAGGTGCAGCGCCGCACGTGCCCGGCGCCGGCCTTCTCGGTCGGGTGCCCGCAGCGCGAGCAGAAACTGTGCAGCCGGTGCCAGTGCTCCAGCGCCACGGCGTGCACCAGCAGCCCGGCGTCCCGGTCGGACAGCAGCCCGCCGACCTCGCGCAGCCCGGCCGGGCGGGCGTCGCCGTCCAGGCGCCCGGGCAGGCTCTCGCCGGCCAGCGCGAAGTACGAGACGCCGTCCTGGTCGGTGCCGAGGAAGTACCGGTCGCCGGTCTGCGGCGCCTCGAAGGAGGGCAGCAACACGAGCTCGGTGCCCTGCGCGGTGTCGACCACGAACGCCTCGCCGCCGGCGATCGGCAGGACCCGGGTGCTCGGGTGGCTCCAGGCGGCCGCCAGCCAGGGCTCGTCGAAACGGTGCTCGGCCGCCCGGTCCACCCCGGACCGGGCCAGTGCCAGGTGCAGCGGGCGCTCGGTCTCAGGCACGGTGCTCACGTCTGTTCCATCCCCACGTGGTGAATCATCCGGATGAGTGATCTGGCTGCCATGGTGCACGCAGCGGGGGTCATGCCCCCGGCCGGAAGTTCTCGGCCAGGTCGCCCCAGAGGTACGCGGCGGTCTCCACACCCTTGGCCAGCAGGTCCAGCTCGACCTTCTCGTTGACCGAGTGCCAGCCGTCCGAGGGCACCGAGATGCCGAGGAACAGCACCGGCGCGCCCAGCACGTCCTGGAGGTCGGCGGCGGGGCCGGAGCCGCCCTCGCGGGTGAAGAGGATCTTCTGCTCGAAGGCCCGCCCCATCGCGCGGACGGTGGACTGGAGCGCGGGGTGGTCCAGCGGGGTCAGGCAGGGGCGGGTCGCGCCCGGGAAGACCAGTTCGTACCGGATGCCCTCGGGCACCTGCTCGGCCACCCAGGCCCGCACCGCCTCACGGACCTTCTCCACCTCCTGCCCGGCGACCAGCCGGAAGGACAGCTTGAGGTGGGCCGAGGCCGGGACGATGGTCTTGCCGCCGGGGCCGGTGTAGCCGCCCCAGATGCCGTTGACCTCGGCGGTCGGGCGGGCCCAGATCCGCTCCAGGGTGGAGTAGCCGGCCTCGCCGCGGGTGCCGTACGACTTGGCGACCTTCAGCCACTGCTCCTCGTCGAAGGGCAGCTCGGCGAACAGCTCGCGCTCGCGCTCGGTCAGCTCGATGACGCCGTCGTAGAAGCCGGGGATCGCGACCCTGCGGTCGGTGTCGTGCAGGGCGGCGGCCATCTCCGCCGCGACCTGGGCCGGGTTGGGGACGGCGCCGCCGAAGGAGCCGGAGTGGATGTCGGTGTCCGGCCCGTACAGGTCGACCTGGGCGTCGGCCAGGCCGCGCATGCCGGTGCAGACGGTCGGCGTGGTCGCGGACCACATGCCGGTGTCCGAGATGACGACCACGTCGGCGGCCAGCCGCCCGGCCTCGCGCCGGACCAGGTCGGCGAAGTTCGGCGAGCCGGACTCCTCCTCGCCCTCGATCAGCAGCTTGAGGTTGACGGCCGGGGCGGTGCGGCCGGTGGCGGCCAGGTGGGCGCGCACGCCCAGGGTGTGGAAGAACACCTGGCCCTTGTCGTCGGCGGCGCCGCGCGCGTACAGCCGGCCGTCGGCCACGGTCGGGGTGAACGGCTCGGTCTCCCAGCCGTCCTCCCGGGCCGCGGGCTGCACGTCGTGGTGCCCGTAGACCAGGACGGTCGGCGCGGACGAGTCCCCGGAGGGCCACTCGGCGAACACCGCCGGCAGTC
The DNA here is from genome assembly GCF_042801945.1 of Kitasatospora sp. NPDC057542. NCBI lineage: Bacteria > Bacillati > Actinomycetota > Actinomycetes > Kitasatosporales > Streptomycetaceae > Kitasatospora > Kitasatospora sp. NPDC057542. Next base: position 420 of record NZ_JBHVFE010000408.1, on the reverse strand, counting down.
CGTCGGTCTCCCACACCTCGGCCACCGGGAAGCCGGTCTCGCGCAGCTTGGCGACCAGCCACTCGGCCGAGCGCCGCACGTCACCGGACCGGGCCGGGTCGGCGGAGACCGAGGGGATGGCCAGCCACTCGGAGAGGTCGGCGAGGAAGGCGGCCTGGTGCTGATCGATGTAGGAGCGGACGACGCTGTCCGGGGTTCTCGTCATACCGACGACTGTAGTTCGCCCGTGCGGGTGCCCGCCCCGGCCGTCCGGCTGCCGGGCGCTCCGGGGGCTGTAACCTCCGTCACCCCCGTCGCGGCGGTGACGCGCGACGGGGGTGTGTCATTGGCACGGACTGGCCCTGGACGGGGGGCCGTTCGCGGGGTGGGATCCGTTTCCCGCCCACGACGACGGTGTCCTCGTATGGGTCCGGCTGGACT
>NZ_JBHVFE010000407.1:0-8275 GCF_042801945.1 Kitasatospora sp. NPDC057542 | reverse complement strand
GGCCGGGCCGACTTCCCGCTCCTTGTCGCTGCCGCCCCCGCTGGACGCGCCGGTCGCGGCCCTGTCAGCGGATCACCGGTGCGGCGCCGGTCGCGGCGAGGGAGAGGCCCCAGAGGCGGGCGGCCTCGTCGGGGTCGAGGGCGTACGGGCGGACGCCGCCGTCGTCCATCGGGGTGTCCGGACCGCAGAGCCGGGCGACCTCGCAGTCCTCCAGGTAGAGGCCGCCGCGGCCGCCGAGCAGCGGCGAGGTGGCCGCCCACAGACCGGTCGCGGCGCCCTGGGATGGGGTCTTGAAGCCCGCGCCGATCACCCTGCCCTGCGCGTCCACCCAGCCGCGCTCGACCTGCTCCTGCCGGGTCATCTCCCGCTGGAGGCCGGTGATGATCTTGCCCGGGTGGAGCGCGAACGCCCGGACGCCGTCCGCCCCTCCGAGCACGTCGAGGTGCACGGCGAACAGGGCGTTGGCGGTCTTGGACTGGCCGTACGCCAGCCACTTGTCGTAGCCGGTGCGGAAGTGCAGGTCGTGCCGGCGGATGCCGGTCAGGGCGTGCCCGGCGGAGCTGTTGACGACAACGCGCGCACCGTCCGGGGCGGCGGCCAGGAGCGGGTACAGCTCGCAGGCGAGGAGGAAGTGCCCGAGGTGGTTGGTGGCGAACTGCCCCTCCCAGCCCGGCCCGACGCGCCGCTCGGGGGTGGCCATGACGCCTGCGACGGCCAGCAGCAGGTCGAGGCGGTCCGTGCAGTCGCGGATCAGCCCGGCGGCGGCGCGGACGCTCGCGGGGTCGGCGAGGTCCATGGGGACGATCCGGCTCCCGGTTCCGGCAAGTGCCGTGCGGGCGGTGTCCGGGCGGCGGGCCGGGACGATCACGTCGGCTCCGGCGGCGGTCAGCGCCCGGGTGGTCTCCAGGCCGAGACCGCAGTAGCCGCCGGTCACGACGGCGGTGCGCCCGGAGAGGTCGAGACCCGCCAAGACGTCCTCGGCGGTGGAGGAGGCGGAGAAGGGCGAGCCGATCGGCTGCTGCTGGTCGGTGGTGGTCCTGCCGGTGGTGGTCATGGCGACGACGGTAGGAAGTGGAGCACGGTCTAGATCAAGTCCCGCTCCTATGCTCTGACGGCATGACGGAACTCAGCATCGGCGAGGTGGCCGAGCGCACCGGGCTCAGCGTCCACGCCCTGCGCTTCTACGAGCGCGAGGGACTGTTGGTCGGCCCGGTGCGGCGCACGGCGGGCGGGCGCCGGCGGTACGCCGTGCTCGACGTGCAGTGGCTGGAGATCTGCATCAAGCTGCGCGAGTCCGGCATGCCGCTCGCAGACCTCCGCCGCTTCGCCGAACTGGTACGGCAGGGACCGGGCAACGAAGCCGACCGGCTGCGGCTGCTGGACGTCCACCGGCAGCGCGTCGACGAGCGGATCCGGGCACTGGAGGAGTGCCGCTCGCTCATCGCCTGGAAGACCGCCGTCTACGCCGACCACCTGGCGCGCGGCGAGGCCGCCGGGCTCTGGGACCCGACGGCGGATTCCTCGTCCTCCCCGGCTCAGTCCTCCTCGTCCTCGTCGTAGGGCGGGATGGTCCAGCGCAGGACCGTTCCGCCCGCCCCGTCGGCTTCGAGGGTGACCGGAAAGGCCTGGCCCCAGTCCCGCCCGCCGTGGTGCCGGACGGCATGGTCGCCCGGGTCCCAGTCGATCCCGAGCACCCGGCAGCCGCCGACCTCGATCTCGCCCACGTGCAGCGGGTGGTCCAGGCCGGCCCGCCGGAAGCGGAAGTAGTCGACGTGCTTCTCCACCATGGTGGCCACTCCCTGGCCGGGCAGGCCGCCCCGCCAGGTGCTGATCTCGGCCTCCCGCGCGGCCGCCTCCGCCACCGGGAGGTCGAGCCAGCCGTACGGTCCCTCGTCCCCGCCGTACGGGGACATCCGCTCGCCGCCGAACCGCTCGTGCGCGTCCTTCCCGTACCGGCCCCAGTAGGAGAGGTCGGCGAGCCCGTCGCCCGGCTCGTCCTCCAGCCCCGTCCACACGTCCAGCCCCACGGAGTCGCCGATCGCCATGCCGCCCCGGTCGACCGGCAGGTCCCCGAGCAGCACCGGGCTGTCCACCCCCTCGGGCCAGGGCAGGCCGAGGGCGATCTCCAGCGTCGCGATCGTCGGCTCCTCGTCGAACGCCGACGGCTCGGTGGTGGCCCGCACCGCCAGCGGCCGGTCGGCGGCGGCCGGGACGGCGACCGCCTCGCACTCCCACTCCTGCAGGTGCCCGCCGCCCGCCTTCGCCGCCGCCGCGGCCCGGACCGACAGCGGCTCCCCCAGCTCCCGCCACTCGTCGATCCACGTGGCCATGCCGAGCACCAGCACCCCGGAGGGCGCGGTGACGAATCCCAGGTCAACGAAGGTTTCGGACATCCGCCGATTATGTCCGAACGGGCTGACACCGCTCCGGTCGGGCCCCGGCGTCGTCGCATAGCCTGCCCTGGTGAATCTTGGCGATCTCGCGTGGCAGCGGTAGTTCGACGGCGGAATCGACGGTCCCATGGCGGAACACTTCGCCGAGCACGGGCAGTTGGAGCTCCTGATCGAGGCTGCCCTGGACCGCGGTGAGTGGTTCTGCGCCGAGGTGGCGGTCCGTGAGCTGTGCGCGGTGGGGGAGTTCGAGCGGGCACTGACGGTCCTGGAGCCGTTCGTCGCGGTCGGCTGGCCGTTCGCCGTGCGGAAGTCCGCCGAGATCATGGTCCGGCAGGGCCGGATCGAGGAGGGGCTGGCGCTGGTGCGTCCGGACGCGGCCGGCCTGGGGTCGGCGTCCGAGTGCCGGTGGTTCGCCGAAGCGCTGGTGCGGGCCGGGCGGGTGGACGAGGCCATCGAGGTGCTGACGCCCCACCTCGGTGAGCCCTGGATCCTGGAGTCCCTGGTCCATCTGACCGACGGGGAACACCGGGACGCCCGCGTCCTGGAGCTGCTCGCCCCGTGCGCCGAGCGGGCCCGGGGCGGTACGGCGGACTGCCCGTGCTCGGCGGCCGAGGGCCGGCGCGGGTGCCGGCACCAGCCGTCGGAGGTGCTGGTGCCGTACACCCGGGTCCTGGAACGCATGGGCCGGGCGGACGAGGCGATCCGGATGCTGGGCCCGGTCCTGCCCGTCGTCCCGCACATCGCCTGGCTGTACGCGGAACTCCTCGCCGGTCAGGGCCGGATCGAGCAGCTGCGCGAACTGGCCACCGGCGAGCACGCGGAACTCGCCCTGAACCGGTGCGCGGACGCGCTGGAGGAGCAGGGGCGGCTCCAGGAGGCCGAAGCCGTCCTGCACGAGGCCCTTGAGGCGGACGGCGAGTACGTCCGTCGGCGCCTCATGATGTTCCTGGCCCGCCGGGGACGCCTCGACGAGGCCGTCGGCGTCGGACGGTCCACGTACGGGTACCACGGCCGTGGGAACCTCCTCCACGAGGCGGTCGACCTGCTGATCAGGGACGGCCGTCCGGAACGGGCGCTGGAGCTCCTGGACGGCCTCGGTACCGCGTACGTCGACGCGCATTCCGCCCACGTGCGCCACACCCGGCTCCGCCTGCTCGCGAAGGCCGGGCGCTACGCCGAGGGCGTCGCGGAGGCGAAGGCGCTGAGCGTGCAGGAGCCCGGCCAGTGGGACACCATGCTGGCCTGGCTGCTGGACCGGGACGGCCGGACGGACGAGGCCCTCGACCTGCTCCGGTCGTCCACCGAGTACGAGGCTCACCGAACCGTCGCCGAGATCCTGAGCAGGCACGGCCGCTACGCCGAGGCCATCGCCGCCATCCCCACGGTGTCCGCCCAACGCGAGGCGCGGAACCGGACCTGAGGCGGCAGGCCGAGGTGCTCCGGGCCCTCGCACCTGGATATTTCAGTGGGAGAAATATCCAGGCACCCCGAAGGCGTTCCGGTGGGCGTCGGCGCGGGAGGTCCGCGCGAGGCTGGAAGGAGTGCGGCGCCGTGCGCGTGGAGATCTGGAGCGACATCAACTGCCCGTGGTGCTACGTCGGCAAGGCCCGGTTCGAGCAGGCGCTGGCGGCGTTCCCGCACCGCGAGGAGGTGGAGGTCGTCCACCGCTCCTTCGAGCTGGATCCGCGGGCGCCGCAGGAGGCCCGTCCGGTGCTGCCGCTGCTCGCCGCCAAGTACGGGATGAGCCTGGAGCAGGCCGAGGCGGCGGAGGCCCGGATCGCCGAGAACGCGCACGCCGAGGGCCTGCCGTACCTGCGTGAGGGGCGCGACGCGGCGAACTCCTTCGACATGCACCGCCTGCTGCACTTCGCCGGGGAGCACGGCCGGCAGGGGCAGCTGCTGGACGCGCTGTACCGGGCGAACTTCGCCGAGGAGCGGTCGGCCTTCGATGCGGGCCGGCTGGTCGAGCTGGCGGTCGACGCGGGGCTGGACGGCGAGGCGGCCGCGGCGGTCCTGGCCGACCCGGAGGCGTACGCGGAGGCGGTGCGCGAGGACGAGGCCACGGCGAGCGCCATGGGGGCGACGGGCGTGCCGTTCTTCGTCCTGGACCGGCGGCTGGGCGTCTCGGGCGCCCAGCCTGCGGAAACGTTCACCCGGGCACTGGAGCAGGCCTGGGAGAGCCGGGTCGCCCTGCCGCTGACGCCGCTCGCGCCGAAGGAGTAAGGGGCCGCTGCGCAGGAAGTCGGCCCGTCCGACCTTCCTGCGCGCCGGACTTCCCGCGTGTCCGACACCTGGACGCGGCCGTACCCCGTGCTGAACACTTGCCGGGCGCAACGACGAGACGCCAGGGGGGGAGTTCCGTGAGCGGCGTACAACCGGATCCGCACCGGCAGGGATCCGCCCCGGAGGCACCGGGCAACGGTGCGCAACGGCAGCGCCCGCTCGGTGAGATCGCCGCGCTGATCTCCGCCGGCACCGGCCTGCTGGGGCTCCTGCTCGGTTTCTTCGGCCTGCCCGCCGTCGTCAATCCCCCGACCGCGACGCAGGCCACCGCGATCCAGACCGTGCCGGGGCCGACCGTCACCCTGCCGAGCGCGACGGTCACCGTCACCGCGAGCGCGACGGGCACCACCGCCCCGGGATCCGCCGGTGCCGGGCCGGACACCCAGCGGCTCAGCCTGATGACCTACGTCGACACCAACGGCCCGGCACTGGGCCCGGTCACGGGGACGCTGAACGCGAAGCCGTACGACGACGCCCTCGGGATGTCGACCTGCCCCAGCCGGGGGTGGGTGGACTACAACATCGGGCGGAGCTGGAAGCGCTTCACCGCCTCCGCCGTCGGCATCGACGACAACTCTCCCTACAACGCGATCACCGTCGAGGTGTTCGTCGACGACCGGAAGCTCGCCTCGTTCCCCGTCGGTGTGGGCAACCCACAGACCGTCGACGTCGACATCACCGGTGGCATCCGCCTCGGGATCGCCTACAGCACCGGCAGTGACTGCCACCCGTCGAAGGCCGCCCGGCTGGTGATCGCGGAGCCGCTGCTGAAGCGCTGACCCACCTCCTGAGAAGTCGGCCGGGCCGACTTCCCGCTCACTGGGCGGCGCGCCAGCGGTGGGCGTAGGCGACGTGCAGGCTCGCCGGGACGCCCTTGGCCGCACGGGCCGAGCCCCAGCCCTCGTGGGTGAGGGTCACGCAGTAGTGTGCGTCGGGACGCCACCCGAAGCGCCAGCCGGGGGCCTCGCGGCTGAGCTCGTAGAGCTGGGAGCCGGTCCGGCGGAAGGCGGTGGGGCTGCCGGTGACCACGAGCGTCCCGGCGGCGCCGGCGAAGCGGAGTTCGTCGCGCCGGTGGGTGAAGGGGCGGTCCGCGTCCTCCCCGTCGAAGTCGGTGACCGGGAGGTCGACGGTGTGCGGGATCCCGGCGCCCAGCCGGGAGCGGACCTCCTTCCAGCGGGACGGCGGGAAGCCCAGGCTGTGGTGGACGAGCAGGAGGTCCAGCCGGTCCTCGGGCGGGACATCGGACAGCCCGGCCGGACCGGTGTTGGCACGCAGCGGCAGGTGGATCAGGGAGCACCGTGAGCGGGCCGCCAGGGCCCAGACGGTGGCGAGGTCCTCGGCCCCCTGCCGGTCCAGGTGCAGGTCCATGAACCAACTGCCCGGGCTCGCATGGAGGAAGGCGCCGGCGGCCTGCCGCACCGGGGTGATCACCCGGTACTCGTCCCGGCCGAGGCGGGCCCGGTGGATCTTCGTTCGCAGTCTCACCGTGATGTCGTACCGGACGTCGACGCGGGTTGTCCTGCGGTTTTCCGGCTGCCGGGCCCTGCGGAAGCTACTCCCGCACGAACCCGTGGCTCCGCTCCACCTTCGCCACGTGCAGCGTGTAGCGCTGGTACCACTCGGCCTGCCCGCGCCGCTGCGCCGCGCGGTGCTCGGCGTTGGTCCGCCACTCCGTGAGGGCTTCGGCGTCACGGAAGTACGCGACGGTGATGGCCAGCCCGCCAGGAGTCTGCGCGTAGTCCATCCCCAGGTACCCCGGGATGTCCTTCACCAGGTCTTCCATGCGTTCGTTGGTCTCGCTGTAGCCGCTCTGCTCCTGGGTTCGCACCGCAGTGAAGACAGCCGCGTAGTAGGGGGGTTCATAGGCCTCGACGGGCACGACAGGCGCTTTCGCATCATTGCTCACGGCATCACCGTAAGGCGGGACGCACCTGACCATCCCACGTCTTTGCCGAACGGGATCCACAAGGGATCCAGCTCTTTGCCAAACCGTCCGGGCTCCTCCGCCGTGGAACACCGGGGCGAACGTCGGCCGGTACGGCACTAGTCGTAGAAGAACTGGCGGAGGTCCTCGACCGAGCCCGGGCCGAACAGGAAGGCCTCGAACCCGGCGACCGCACGGGGCGGTGGCGGTCCGTCAGCGCCGAGCCGCCGCAGCCAGGTCTCACCCTGCTCCCCCACCGCGTGGACGGCGGAGAGCAGTTCGGCCATCCCTGCGGGCCGCGGCGGGGTCACCCCGGTGACGGGGACGAGCTCCCAGCCGCCGGCCCGGGCGGCGAGCCGGAGCACGCCCGCCCAGGTGGCGATGCGGCAGAGCCGGTTGCGCAGGGGAAGTTCGACGGACGGATCCAGGTAGCCGAGTCCGACGGTCGCGGCGGCGAGGTCGTCCATCACCTGGCGCTCAACGGTGCTGCGGATCCAGCGGCCGTCCTGGGCCTCCTCGATGGCGGCGTGCCACCATTCCCAGGCGCTGTCGAGGCGGGCCGTGAACTCGCCCGTGCGGTCGGGCTGGGGCGCGTTCTGAGCCGAGATCACGAGATCGATCACTTTCGCTTCAGGACGGTGCCGGCACTGTCCCATCGCTCTCGGGCCCGGCCGGGCCGCGACGGCCCAGCCGGCCCTCCCCTGATCTTCTTAGGCGGTCCCGCCCAGGACGGAGTCGAGACGGTTCAGGACGTGGGGCCAGCCCTTGCCCATGCCGTCGTACGCCTGTCGGCCCATCGGGGAGGCGAGGTCGAAGCCCGCGTGGACGAGGACGAGGCGGGTGCCCCCACCCTCCGGGTGCAGCGTCCAGGTGATGGTGGTGTCGAGCGAGCCCTCGGCGAACCGATAGGCCAGCAGCCGCTGGTCGTCCACCTCGGTCACCTCGCAGGGCTGACTGCCGAAGTTGCCCATGTCGAGGGTGAAGCGGTGCCCGACGACGGGCTTGACGTCGCCGGCAGCCCACCAACGGGCCTGGAGGTCAGGGTCGGTCAGGGCCTTCCACACCGCCACCGGCGGGTGGGGCAGGAACTTCTCGCAGGTGAGGGTGTTGTTCTCGGTCATGTCCCGTTGTCTTCGTCCAGAAGGTCGGACAGCGCGTCCAGGCGCTGCTTCCAGTAGTGCTCGAACGGATGCAGCCACTCGCTCACCTCGGCCAACCGTGCCGGTTCGAGGTGGTGGAAGCGGTGTCGGCCCCGTGGCTCCTCGCGCACCAGCCCGACGGCACGGAGCACCGCCAGGTGTTCGGAGACCGCGGGCCTCCCGAGCTCGAACATCCCGGCCAGTTCCCCTGTGGAGCGAGGGCCTTCTCGCAGACTTTCGAGCAGTCTGCGACGCACCGGGTTGGCCAGCGCGCCGAACACGTCCGTTGGCATGACATCAGTATGTGTCGGAAATTTCCGACGCGTCAAGAATCTCCAACACGTCCGGGGGTTGGGGACAGTCACCTGCCCGCCACGCCCGGCCCGCTGCCGGCCCGGAAATGCGAAGAACCCCTGATCCGAATGGATCAGGGGTTCTTCAGAAGAATTGTTCGGCGGCGTCCTACTCTCCCACAGGGTCCCCCCTGCAGTACCATCGGCGCTGTAAGGCTTAGCTTCCGGGTTCGGAATGTAACC
>NZ_JBHVFE010000406.1:0-8278 GCF_042801945.1 Kitasatospora sp. NPDC057542 | reverse complement strand
CCTCCGAGGAGGACCGCCACCGCCGTTCCGGGTTCCGCCGGGCTACTGCCCGGGAGGCATGCCCTGTTGGCCGCCGGTGTTGCTCGGCGTCGGCTTGCCGCCGCCGCCACCGCCGCCCGGCTTGCCGCCCCCGCCGCCACCGTTGCCCGGCGGCGTACTGTCCGTCGGCGAGGGCTGCGTCGGGCAGCCGATCACCGGCAGACAGGTGTTGCCCGGGTGCGGGTTCCTGCTGTTCGACGGGCTCGGCTGGTCGCCGGGGCAGTCGACACCGGGCACGCAGGTCTGGGTGGGCTGCGGCTGCACCGGCGGCTGCGGCGCCTGCGACTGGGGCGTCTGGGCCGACGGGCTGTCGGTCGTGCTCGGGGCCGTCGTCGCGGTGGCCGTGGACGGCGCGCCGGAGGAGTCCACCTCGGTGCCGACCGGCTGCGGGGTCGGGAAGTCCATCTTCTTCTCGTTGGCCAGCGCGGCCTTCATGTACCGGGTGAAGACATCGGTCGGGATGTCACCACCGTGGATGGACTCCTTGCCGCCGGTGCCGTTGAGCGACTGCCGCTCGTGCTTGGCCGGGTCCTCGCGCCACATCGCCACGCTGGTCACCAGCTGCGGGGTGTAGCCCACCCACCAGGCCGACTTGTTCTGGTCGGTGGTACCGGTCTTGCCGGCCACCGGGCGGCCCAGGTCCTTGGTCTTCTTACCGGTACCGTTCACCGCCACGTTCACCAGCACGTCGGTGACGTTGTCGGCGACGGCCGGCTCCAGCGCGACCTTGGGCTCCTTCTTGCCGAAGCCCGGGCGCTCCACGCCGCTCACCTCGACCTTGGTGACCGAGTACGGCTCGGCCTCCTTGCCGCTGGCCGCCAGGGTGCCGTAGGCGGTGGCCATCCGGATCGGGCTGATGGTGGAGGTGCCGAGCGGGAAGGTCGCCGTCTTCGGGTCGGCGAGGCTGTCCTTCTTGACGCCCATCTGCACCGCGATGTCGGCCACGTTCTGGCCGCCGACGTCCTGGTTGAGCTGCACGAAGGGCACGTTGTACGAGTACTGCATGGCCATCCGCAGCGAGACGTAGCCGCGCTTGCCGGAGTCCTCGTTCTTCTGCCGGTACGGCTTGCCGTCGTCGCCGATCACCAGCGAGCCGTCCGGCTTGCGGATCTCGGACATGTCGTCGGCGAGGTAGCGGCTGTCGGCGTTTATCCGCTTCGGCTTGCCCTTGTCGTCCTTCGCGGTCTGCACGCCGGTCTGCATCGCGGTGGCCAGCACGAAGGGCTTGAAGGTCGAGCCGACCTGGACGCCGGTGGCGTCGGCGTTGTTGTCGAAGTGGCCGTTCTCCACGCCGTCGCCGCCGTAGAGGGCGACGATCGCGCCGTCGCCGGGGCGGATGCTGGCGGAACCGAACTGGATGTTGGTGTCGTTGTCCGGCCGCTTCTGCGGGTTGAGGTTCTCCGCCTTGACGGCGTCGACGGCGCTCTTCAGCGCGTCGACCTTGTCCTTCTCGAAGGTGGTGTAGATCTTCAGGCCGCCGCGGTCGATCATCTGCGGGGTGATCGTCTTGTCGGTGGCCATCACGTACTTGTTGGCGGTGTCGACCAGGTAGCTGATCTCACCGTTCATGTTGGAGCTGGGCTTCTGCGGGATCGGGTCCGGGAAGGCGGTGCACTTGGCGCGCTCGTCCGGGGTGATGGCCTTGGTGTCCACCATCTGGTCCAGGATCCAGTTCCACCGGCCCTGGGCCCGTTCCTTGTTGGCCGGGTTGGTGGGGTCGTAGTACGTCGCACCCTTGAGCAGACCGGCCAGCATGGCGCTCTGGCAGACGTTGAGGTCCTTGGCGTTCACCCCGTAGTACGCCTCGGCGGCCGCCTGGGCACCGTTCGCACCGCGGCCGAACCAGCTGGTGTTCAGGTAGCCGGTGAGGATCTCGTTCTTGTCCTTGTCCTGGTTGATCTTCAGCGTGATGAAGAACTCCCGCACCTTGCGGCTGAGGGTCTGTTCCTGGCTCAGGTAGGCGTTCTTCACGTACTGCTGGGTGATCGTCGAGGCGCCCTGGGTCTCACCTCCCTTCGCCATGTTCCAGACGGCGCGGAGCATGCCCTTGGGGTCGATGCCGCTGTCGGTCTTGAAGCTCTTGTTCTCCGCGGCGATGACGGCGTTCTGGAGGTTGGGGCTGATGTCCTTGAGCTCGACGATCTGACGGTTGGTCTGGCCCTTGCGGGTCATCTCCGTGTTGTCGGCCCAGTAGTAGATCGTGTTCTGGTTGTTCACCAGCTTGTTCAGCTCGGGGACCTCGGTGGTCTGGTACAGGTAGAACACCAGGCCCACGAAGCAGCCGAAGACCAGCAGGAAGCCGCTCAGCCACTGCTTCCAGGACGGCAGCCAGCGCCGGACGCCGGTCTTGCCGAACCGCGGGTAGTCGATGAAGCGCTTCTTGCCGGGGCCGGCGGCCGCGGCGGCGGAGGCCGCGACGGCATCGCGCCGGCCGCCTCCCTTGCCCTTCTTCTGGGCAGCCTTGCGCATCTCCGCACGGGTCATCCGGGGCTGCTGCGCGGTCTCCCTGACACCCGAGGGGCGTCGTCGGCCGACGCCGTCCGAGCGCAGCTCGTCGGGCCCCGGCCCACCTCCCCGACGGCCGCCGCCGCCCGGGGGCTGCTGCCCGTCACCGCCCGGGTCGGGCGTCCTTCGCCGTCGCTCGCTCATCTTCCAGCCACTCCTCGCCAGGCGTTTCCAGCCTGAAGGCAGGGTTCACGTCCGATGCCCGCAAACCGCCCTGATCACGGAGGTGGTCCTCGTGCACACGCGACAGCGTACGCAGCACGGAAACACAACTAATCGGACATCAGTTGCCAATGCCCGCAAAACGGCGACAGATCATTACACGCCCGTTGCCAATCCCGCCCGCGCGTCGGCTTGTGATCACATTCACGCGTGCCCCCCTTGCCGGTTCCGGGGGCCGGGTTTACTGTTCTCGATATATCGAGCCGATACATCGAAGCGGAATACCGCCGGATGCAGCGGCCGGACGGACGCCGAGAGGGAGGAGGACGACGGCAGTGGGCAGACGCTCAGGAGTGCTGGAGTTCGCCGTCCTCGGACTGCTCCATGACGCCCCGATGCACGGCTACGAGCTGCGCAAGCGGCTGAACATCCTGCTCGGAACGTTCCGGGCGCTCTCCTACGGGACGCTCTACCCCTGCCTGAAGAGCCTGGTCGCCCAGGGCTTCCTGGTCGAGGACAACCCGGACGTCGAGTACGTCCCGGCCACCGCGCTCAACGGCAAGCGGTCCAAGATCGTCTACCGGCTCTCCGCCGAGGGGAAGCAGCGCTTCGAGGAGTTGCTCGCCGACTCCGGCCCGGACGCCTGGGAGGACGAGCACTTCGGCGTGCACTTCGCGTTCTTCGGCCAGACCGACCGCGCCGTGCGGATGCGCGTCCTGGAAGGACGCCGCAGCCGGCTGGAGGAGCGGCTGGAGCGGATGCGCAACTCGCTGGCCCGCGCCCGCGAGCGGTTCGACGACTACACCGTCGAACTCCAGCGGCACGGACTGGAGTCGGTGGAGCGCGAGGTCCGCTGGCTCAACGAGCTGATCGAGACCGAGCGGTCCAACCGCACCGGCCGGACCGGCCCCGACACCGGCGGCACCGCCGCCGATCCCCGCAAGACTTCGGACGGCCGTGGCCAGGAGACCGGGTCCCCGGACCCGTCCGGGCCACCGTACGACCGCCCGGGGCGCTCCGCCCAGGAGCGCTGACACCGCGCCAGCCCTGTGCCGCGCGGCAGGATTGGGCGCCTCGCGCCCTTACATGCAGTCATCGAAGAAGCAGGACGAGTTCCGCCGACCCCGGCGGTCCTCATGAGATCACAGGGAGCAACCGGAATGGGTTCGGTTCGCGTAGCCATCGTGGGCGTGGGCAACTGCGCCGCGTCGCTGGTGCAGGGTGTCGAGTACTACAAGGACGCCGACCCGGCCGGCAAGGTCCCCGGGCTGATGCACGTCCAGTTCGGTGACTACCACGTCCGTGACGTGGAGTTCGTCGCCGCCTTCGACGTCGACGCCAAGAAGGTCGGCTTCGACCTGGCCGACGCCATCGGCAACAGCGAGAACAACACCATCAAGATCTGCGACGTGCCGCCGACCGGCGTGACCGTCCAGCGCGGCCACACCCTCGACGGCCTGGGCAAGTACTACCTGGAGACCATCGAGGAGTCGGACGAGGCGCCGGTCGACGTCGTCCAGGTCCTCAAGGACCAGCAGGTCGACGTCCTGGTCTGCTACCTGCCCGTCGGTTCCGAGGACGCGGCCAAGTTCTACGCCCAGTGCGCCATCGACGCCAAGGTCGCCTTCGTGAACGCCCTGCCGGTGTTCATCGCGGGCACCAAGGAGTGGGCCGACAAGTTCACCGAGGCCGGCGTGCCGATCGTCGGTGACGACATCAAGTCCCAGGTCGGCGCGACCATCACGCACCGCGTGATGGCCAAGCTGTTCGAGGACCGCGGTGTCATCCTCGAGCGCACCATGCAGCTGAACGTCGGCGGCAACATGGACTTCAAGAACATGCTCGAGCGCGAGCGCCTGGAGTCCAAGAAGATCTCCAAGACCCAGGCCGTCACCTCGCAGATCCGTGACCGCGAGCTGGGCGCCAAGAACGTCCACATCGGCCCCTCGGACTACGTGGCCTGGCTGGACGACCGCAAGTGGGCCTACGTCCGCCTGGAGGGTCGCGCGTTCGGTGACGTCCCGCTGAACCTGGAGTACAAGCTCGAGGTCTGGGACTCCCCGAACTCCGCCGGTGTCATCATCGACGCCGTGCGCGCCGCGAAGATCGCCAAGGACCGCGGCATCGGCGGCCCGATCCTGTCGGCCTCCTCGTACTTCATGAAGTCCCCGCCGGTCCAGTACTTCGACGACGAGGCCAGGGAGAACGTCGAGAAGTTCATCCGCGGCGAGGTCGAGCGCTGAACGGCTGACCGCCCGTAGCTCGTCGGAAGGGCCCACGGTCTCCGGATCGTGGGCCCTTCACGTTTTCGCGGCCAATGTTTCACGTGAAACGACGGCCGGTTCCATGGCACTCTGGGCGGGTGGCGATCACCGAGAACGGCAGCACCCACCAGTCCGCGCACCGCGCCACGCTCCTGGACCTGTTGAAGGGCCGCGACTTCCGGCGGCTGCTGACCGCCCGGGTGCTCTCCCAGCTCTCGGACGGCGTCTTCCAGGTCTCGCTCGCCGCGTACGTGGTCTTCTCCCCCGAGAAGCAGTCCTCCCCCGCCGACATCGCCTCGGTGCTGGCCGTGATGCTGCTGCCGTTCTCGGTGATCGGCCCGTTCGCCGGTGTGCTGCTGGACCGCTGGCGCCGCCGCCAGGTGCTCTACTTCGGCAACCTGGCCCGCTTCGGGCTGGGCCTGGGCACCGGCGCGCTGCTGCTGGCGGAGGCGCCGACCTGGCTGTTCTTCGCCTCGGCCCTGCTGGTCACCGCGCTCAACCGTTTCATCCTGGCCGGCCTGTCCGCGGCCCTGCCCCGGGTGGTGGAGCAGGACCAGCTCGTCACCGCCAACGCCCTCTCCCCCACCCTCGGAACGGTCGCCGCCGCCTCGGGCGGGGGCATCGGCTTCCTGCTGCACCAGCTGATGGCCCCCGGGCCGAAGGCCGACGCCGCCCTGGTCGCGGTGGCCGCACTGCTCTACCTGTCGGCCGCGCTGGCCGCCCGGCGGATGGACCGCGACCTGCTCGGCCCGGAGCAGCACGAGGACCGGCCCGGGATCGGCCAGGCGCTGGTCCGGGCCGCCGTCGAACTCGGTGCCGCGGTGCGCCACCTGGTCCGGGACTGCCGGCCCGCCGTGCACGCGCTGGCCGCCGTCACCGCGGCCCGGTTCTGCTACGGCGTGCTGATCGTGGTCGTGGTGATGCTCGCCCGGTACACCTTCAACGACCCGACCGACAGCGCGGCCGGGCTGGTCACCCTCGGCCAGGCGGTCGGTCTGTCCGCCGCCGGGTTCTTCGTCGCCGCACTGGTCAGCCCCGGGTGCACCCGCCGGCTGGGCCTGGCCGGGTGGATGACGGTCTGCCTGGTCGCCCCGGTGGTCTTCGTCCCCGCCCTGGGGCTGAGCTTCACGCTGGCGCCCTGCCTGCTCGCCGCCCTGCTGCTCGGGGTGGTCACCCAGGGCACCAAGATCTGCGCCGACACGGTGGTGCAGGAGTCGGTCGAGGACGAGTACCGCGGCCGGGTCTTCGCCATCTACGACGTCCTGTTCAACGTCGCCTTCGTGGCCGCCGCCCTGGTCACCGCGCTGGTGCTGCCGCTGTCCGGCCGCTCGGTCGCGGTGGTGCTCGGGCTCGCCGGGGTGTACGCCCTGACGGCGGTCCTCTACCTGCGCGCCGCCCACCGGAACCCGCTCTCCCGGTGACCTGGCCTCCTGGGCCCCATGGGGGTACCGGGCCGATGGCGTCCGACCGACTCGCTAAGGTACTCAAACCTGTCGGAACGACAGAACTCTGTCTCGGGGGACGACCTGATGAGCACACCGCCCAATCCGTACGGACCGCCCTCGCCGGCCCCGGTCGGCCCGCCCGGCGCACCGCCGTACGGGGCACCCGTTCCCCCGTCGTACGGGGCACCCGCTCCCCCGCCGTACGGGGCACCCGCTCCCCCGCCGGCCGCGCCGTACGGACCGCCGCCGGCCTACGGGCAGCCCGCGCCACCGGCCCCGCCCGGCTACGGACCGCCTCCGGCGTACGGACAGCAGCCCTACGGCCAACAGCCCTACGGGCAGCAGCCGCCCCCCGGGCCGTACGGACAGCCGCAGCCCGCCCCGGCGACGCCGGCCGCGCCGGCCGCCAAGCGCGGCATCCGGTCCAAGCTGCGGATCGTCGGGGTGGTCGGCGGCTGCGTGGCGCTGGCGGTTGGCTACTTCGTGGCCGGGCCGAGCGTCAGCAGCGCCAAGCCCGGCGACTGTGTGCGGACGAGCGGCTCCCGCGACGTCGAGATCGTCAAGTGCACTGATTCCAAAGCGAATTACCGCGTGCTGTCGAAGTTCGAGGGCACCACGGACGTGACCCGCTGCAAGCAGACCCCGCAAGCCACGAGCGTGGTCTCGGGCCAGAGCGGCCGCCGCTGGAACAAGAAGCGGTACGTGCTCTGCCTCGGCCCGCTGGCACCCGCCACCACCGGTGTCCCGCCGGTGAAGAAGTCCTGAACTCTTCCGCCTCTCCTTTCCCGGGGGACCTCCTTGTCCGCTCCGCCTCCGCCTCCGCCCCAGATGCCGTACGGCCCACCGCCGGGCGCCGGCAACCCGTACGCCTCCGGCGGCTCCTACGGCGCCCCGCCCCCGCCGCCGGCCCCGCCCGGGTACGGCTACCCGAGCGCTCCGCCGCCGCCCGAGCAGCCGTACGGCGTCCAGCCCCCACCGGGCGGTTACGGCTACGGGTATCCGCCGCCGCCCCCGGTGGACGGGACCACCTGCCGGTTCTGCGGCGGCTACCCGGCGGTGAACGCCACCGTCCGCGGCCACCAGGGCCTGGCCATCGCCTACCGGATGCTGCGGATGACCGGCCCGTTCTGCCGCACCTGCGGCACCGCGACGGTGCGCGACATGTCGGCCCGAACGCTGGTCCAGGGCTGGTGGAGCCCGGTGTCCTGGCTGCTGACCCCGATCACGCTGCTGCTGAACCTCGGCCCGCACAACAAGTTCAAGCAGCTGCCGCCACCCGTCCCGGGCAGCCACGGCCCGCAGCTGAACCCGGGCGTCGCGCTGACCCGCCGGCCGCACATGGCGATGCTGCTGGTGCCGGTCTCGCTGGCGGTCGCCCTGACCCTGGCCCTCAGCGGGGTGATCGGCCAGAAGCCCGACGACTCGCACACGGTCGTCGACCCCTCGCCGAGCCCGAGCCGGTACACCATCCCGCCACCGCTGCCCAGCCCCACCTTCACCCTGCCGCCCTACACCCCGCCGCCGCTGCCCACCCCGACGTACACCCTGCCGTCCTACACCCCGCCGGCCGCCGACCCGGCCGACGCCGCCAAGGCCGGAGACTGCCTGCACAACGACGGAAGCGACACCGACCCGAAGATGACTGTGCTGCCCTGCACGGACGCCAAGGCCCAGTACAAGGTGATCTACAAGTACACCGGCACGTCCGACAAGGAGTCCTGCAGCAAGCAGCCGAAGACGACCAGCACGTACTGGGTCAAGCACCCCCTTCTTCCGTCCCTCGACTACGTCCTGTGCCTGCGGGCGGTCGGCTGAGGAACGCGAAGAGGGGGTGGCCCGGGCCCGGGGCACCCCCGCATCGCG